>JAITBM010000071.1 GCA_031283565.1 Rickettsiales bacterium | reverse complement strand
GTCACCAATGTCGGAGTGACAACACGGAACAACCGCATAGCCCCGGTTTCCAATACCAAGAACAGGGGGTATATAAAAAGGTTTGAATCGAGAAATTTCACGACTGTCGAGAGCTCGACGGTGGATCAGGATACGCTTGAAACCGGCTTTTCAATGCAGCTGCTGCCAAACATATTAAACAACGGAAAGATATTGCTGATGTTCAGGATGTCGGTGAAAGAACTGGTCAACATGCGATCCGAGAAGATAGGCGAGGTGGTGCTGCAGCTGCCAGAGGTAGAGGAAAGATCGTTCATGCAGGAAGTGATAATGGAGGCCGGGCAGATGCTGGTGCTTTCGGGATTCGAGAGGCAGACAAACGATGACACCAGATACGGCATAGGCAAGCCCGACTTCATCGCCCTGTCCGGAACCAGAGAGACGCAGAGCGTTCGGGATGTGCTGGTGGTGATATTGACGCCGCAAGTGCTGGTAAGCCCGCTGGATGCCGAAAGGAATATTCAGCAGCACTGGGGCGCCCCGCTGAATTAAACCGCCCGCCGCCCCAGGCATGCGGGCCCGTGCGCGCTCAAGAATGAATTAAAAATTTACCTCGACGAATGTCGGCGCTTTGATCGCCTTTTGTGTTTCTTCGGCGTCGAACGAATCGGGTATCGGCATAAACTGGTCTGGTATTCGCGGGGCGGCGGGTTCTGGCTTTTCTTCCTGCGGGCGCGACTTATGGGAATAGGAAAAGTTCCGACCGCTTTGCTGCTCGAGAATTATACGGTCGTACAGCGCCTTCATCTCGTCTGGCAGGGCTTCCGGAATATCGGCTTTTTTGACGGCCGCGCCGACTGCAACGGACTCCGGCGCCTTTTTTTTCCAGAGTTTTGGCAGTTTTATAGGCAGCCTGCCGTTCTTTATGACATGAGCCGCGCCAGCCAGATAAATCGGAACCGCGGCAATGACAGAAGACGCGAACACAAGTCCGGCCGGTCCGCGGATAACAGTCTTGGAGATTTTACGCCATGCCCCGCTATTCCAAATGTCGAAATCGAACAGGATATAAAAGAAAACTGTGGCGAAAACAACACACCAGATTGTCCAGAAAAAAACCATCAGCCATTTTTTTAACATAATCGGATTATATTACGGTATTATATTTTGGCAACTATAAATTCTTTTTTTACCGGGTTGCGCAATCAAGTCTTTGAAAATGCAAATTGACTGAGCGAATCGTTTTTTGTTATAATTTGAAAAATACATAGCGGAGAGCGATTGGCGACCGGGGTTATCACTGTTTCACGGCACAAATATGCGGCCGGCCTGTTCTGGCAGCCGGCGCCTGCTCGCGGCGGCGCCAGGGAAACGGCCGCCAAAATCGCGCGTGTTTCCAAGATGCACGCCAAGGCGTTTGCCTCGTTCGGGGGCATGATAGGCGTGGCGCCGCGCTGGAGCGGGGCCCATGCAGGCATGGGCACTGCGGCGCCCGAGGTCATGGAGGGATTGTCCGAATCGACGTTTCTCGCCGCTTTTTCTGTGCGCGAAGGGATCTGGCTGCTGGCGGCACGGGGCGGCATATTTATAAAAGACAGGGAGATTTCGGACGCAGCCGAAGCGCGCAAGCATTATGACGAACTGAACGTAATGCCGGATAGGGGCATACTGATAGCGCCAGCCGATTGGAATGCGCCGCAAGCCGTGGAGCGCCGCCTGATGGATTTAATGTCCGGCGCCCGCAAGTTCCGTCTATCCAGCATATCGCATGTTCCGGCATATCTGATGACGGCTGCGATCATGGCGGCAGCTGTGCTCGTCGGCTTGACGTTCTTCAAAGAGCCGATAAAAAAACTGCTTGTTCCAAGTCCGCGCGATATGAAAATCAGCCCCGAGGCTGTCGCTGAGTACAAGAAAAAACTTGAAGAGCTGGACGCGCCGAAGCCGAAAGCCCCGCCAAAGCAGGTGCATGTGCCGCTGCCATACGAAGCTTTGCCTAATTCCGTGGAAAAAGCGGAGCAATGCTGGCAGGCGATAGCTTTTTTGGCGCAGCCGATAACGGGCTGGGTAATAGACTCGATAACATGTCTTGACGGCGAGGCAAACGCGCATTTGAAGCGCAACTACGGCACGATAGGGGATTTATACGAAGAAGTGTCCGCGAAAATGCCGAAAGCGCGGGTTGATGAGACCGGCAGCAACGATGTTGTTTTGACGGCCGGGCTGAGGCCGCTTGGCAAGACCGGGCAAGAGCCGCAGTATGATGCGGACCAGATAATGACGGCGATTCAGTCCGTGTTTCAGAGAATAGACGTCGATGTGGATTTCAGGCGGGACTTTGCCGAATTGGCGATTCCTGAACTGGGCGAGAACGAAGTTTTGGATACGGATTGGCGGGATGTGCCGATTGTGAAAATAGAAGCGACTGTGAAATTGGAGCCGATGGAATTCATGAAGATAATGAATGACGTTTCCAGCGTCTCGCTAGAAACGGTGAAATGGGAAAGCCGGGGGCGGAATTGGATATACGATATTGTGATATACGTAAAGCAATAGGAAGGCATAAAATGAAAAAACTTTTGTTATTTGCGATGGGGCTTGCGGTGATGGCGCCCCTGCATGCGGAGGAAGCTTTCTCCGAAGAAGATTTTGCGGATGTGGAATCGTACGACGCGGAGGGATCCTTGTTTCAGAAGATAGCGGACTTGGAGCAGGAGAAAGTGCTTCTGATGCTGGAAAAGGAAAAGGCGCAGCTGCAATTGGATCTGGACCGCCTGTCTGCGGAGCAGACGCGCCTTGTGCGCGAGCAGGATACTGCGAACGCGCGGGCAGAGGAGCAGGCCGCCGAGATAGAAAAGCAAAAGCTTGCGATAGAGCAAGAGCGGGCGAAACTGGAGGCTCAGAAGAAAAAAGCCGCCGAAGAAGCCAAGATTGAGAAGACTGAAAAGATCCCGAAGGCAGCCGATTCGAAGGACGGCGATGAGCCGGCGAAACAAGGGCCGCTCACGCGGGCAGCCGCGGATGACGGCTCTATATCGGAAAAATATGCGCTGATAGAAATAGTCGGCGCCGGCAGCCAGCTGTTTGCGACGATAGAAAATATAGAAACCGGAAAGCAGAAGAAGCTGTCTGTCGGCAAGCAGCTGGACGGATTCACCGTGCGATCGATTTCGATAGATGACGGCGTCGAACTTGAGAAAGATGGCGAGCTGGCGGTGCTGGGCGTCGGCGCGTTCGGAGCGCCCGAATGATGGCCGAGCGCAATGATGTTT
>JAITBM010000010.1 GCA_031283565.1 Rickettsiales bacterium | reverse complement strand
AACAGCGCGGCAGCTGCGGATACGGCGGCCTCAACCGCCAAGCTTGCCACTGCCCGTAGGGTAAAGGTGAATCGGTCCGGATACGCCAGCGGATCCGGTTCCGCTAGCTTCGATGGAACCGGAGATGTTACCGTAAGTATAAACACTGCGGGGGTTGCCAGCGGAGTGAATGCTTCGGGTGTAAAAAACTGGGCCCAGAACGGATGCAACAAAGGATATTGGGTCAAGATGGGCGAGTTTTCGCCTTCGCACAACTATACAATGCACATTCAATCCGAACAGGGAATGGGCGTCAACTGGGAGGCCATTCTCGCCGGACGCAACGGAGCGTCCGGCAGCCACAAGAATGGGCAGACCATACGCTTTTTGGGCGGCGGATGGTACGGCTTGACTGATTCCAACACCGTCGGATTATTCGGGGACGTTCGATTCCGCGTATATTCCAAAGGGGCAAATTTCAACATGCCTTTCGCGCTGTGGATGTACATGCCGATATGCTATGGCATGGGCAGCTTTCAGATGACGGCCAGCTCGGAATCGTCTGTCAGCATATCGGTGGACCCCCGCACGACCGGAATATTGACCGAAGCGCAGATGTGCACCGAGATGAAAGGTTTTCAAAAGTTCGAAAATATCACCCTAGCCGCCAAATCAGCCAGCGGAAATGTTCCAGCCGGCGTCGCCCCCGCGAACGTCGTGCTTGGAACAACATACGCCCTTTCAACTTCGGCGTTGCAGTCCAACAGCTGCTATGCGCCATAACCGGAATGCACTTTCTGCTCGCTTTACCGCATCCTAAATAAAAAAGCGCCATTGCGCCCCCATCAAGACATCTTTACTTTTTAGGAACGGAAATGGAGCTGGCGGCGCTATTTGAAAACCATGCTGGATGACTGCTTCAGGTCAATATCGCGCACGGCAAAATTCGCATGCGAAAGAATCACGCCCACCAATTCCTGGAAATCAAGCGGCTTCGCGGCCTGAGCCCACAAATAGAACGCAAACGATCCAGGAATCGGATTGACCTCGTTCAGCCAGATCTCCCCGCTGGCCTTGTTCGATAGAAAATCTATGCGCGGCGCGCCGGAACTGCCCATGGCCTTGAACAGCTTCACGGCCGAACCGACAATGAATTCGCGCTGCGCCTCCGATATATTCGGATTGAATTCGCGGCGCGATTCCACAAGCTCTTTGGATGGCATTATGGACATGAATTTTTTCTTTGATTTTGTGCAGCCGTTTCCGAGATATTTGTCGGCAAAAGACAGGATCTCGCCGCTGGCGTTCGGACGTTCTATGGCGGACGTCATAATTTCTCCGTTTTGACCCCGAACCAGCGCGATATTGTACTCGGTCAGATTTTCGACGAACGGCTCGCACAGAACATCGTCCCCAAGCTTGAAAATGTCCACGGCGGAAAGCTCCAGCTCCTCCGTGTTGCGCACCAAGCGTATTCCGACGCTGGACCCGAGCGAGCGCGGCTTTGCGATAACCGGAAACGCCAGCGGGAAGTTGGCGAGCAGCTGCTTGGCGTCATAAAAATCATTCCGGGGTCTTGGAATCAGATGATCTGGAAGCACCTTGATCCCAAGCGACCGACAGATCAATTTCGTGAGCACCTTGTCCATATAAACCGCGCTTGATTTCAGGTCCGCCCCCGTGTACGGAATTCCGGCCGTTTGAAAAACTCCCTGAAATCCGCCACTTTCGCCCTCAGCCCCGTGAAATGCAAGAAACGCTATGTCAAATGGAATCTTTTTCTTGAACAAGCCGAACCGGCATTGCAGGCACGGATAAGTCTCGCCTACCGGAATGACGACTTCGGTAAGCTGAGATTCGCGGAATTCCAAAACGGGATAGAATTTCGGATCCAGCAGCTGCGGCCCCACGAAAAGGCGTCCGACCTTGTTCACATACACCGGAAGCGGCTCGTATTTTGTAACGTCCATGACAGTGCAGACCTGAAGCCCCGTAAGAATCGACACGTCGTGCTCGCACGAGCGCCCTCCGAAAAACACCGCGATTTTTTTCATTGAAAATCTCCTTCTGATATGCAATATATTATGGCAAAGGCGCGGCAATGTCAAAAATAATTTATCTTCCCGGCTGGCTGAACACAGGGAAAAATCTTCGCCCGCTCGCCGATCTGACGGGCGGCGAATCGCTGGACCTGCCGGTTCCGGACCGGGCGTGGAGCGTGAACGACTACGCAGACTGGGCGGCGGAGCAAATCACAGAGCCGTCCTATGTCGCGGGCCATTCGTTCGGCGGAAAAATAGCGCTGGCCGCAGCCGCAAGGCACCCGGAAAAAGTGCTCGGGATTTTCATAGTCGCGGGCAGCAACCGCGGGCGCCTGATTTTCCGGCTGCTTCGCCCGCTGATAAAAATCGCGAAATGGATGCGCCTGCCGGGGCGGCGCTTTCAGACAGCCGATTACAAAAATTCGCCGCCGGCCATGAGAGAAGTCATGAAGAAAACCCTGGCGTTCGACATAGTTCCGCTGGCGCGAAAAATCCAATGCCCCGCCGCGTTCATATACGGATCGGCGGACAAAATAACTCCGCCGAAACTCGGGCGTCGTCTTGCGCGCGAGACGCCGGGCGCAAAATTTCACCTGTTGAACGGATTCGGGCACAACACGATAATAACGGACGGCGCATGGCAGGCCGCCGCGATTATAAAAAGTCTTGCGCGCGATATCCGCGCCGCCGGGCACGGGGCGGGGCATGAATAAATCATTTTTATTTCTGACGGGAATGTCGGGAACCGGCAAGAGCTGGTTCTGGCAGAATGTCGTCGGACCCGCGGGCAAGTTCCGAAAGATAGTATCAGCCACGACCCGGGGACCGCGTTCCGGAGAACAGGAGGGCGTGGATTATTATTTCCGGAACGAGGCCTTTTTCGACAGCTCCGAGTTCGCCGTGAAGCTTTTTGTGAACGAAGCTTTCTGGAAAGAAGGGGAGCCGAAATGGCTTTACGGAATAGAAGAAGCAGAAATCGACAGGCTGCGCGGAGAGAATCTGACATACGATTGCATAGAGCCGAAATATGTCCGAGCCGTGATGGACTGGTGCGGCGCGCACGGGCGGAAATATGATTTCAAAATAGCATATTTTCTGAATTCGCCGGAAGATACGAGCGTCGTGCAAAGCCGCGCCAACATGCGGAACGATATGCTGATCCGCAGCCGCAACACATGCTCGCCGCGGGATTTTTTACGCGCTGGCATCCATCCAGACTGGTTCATGCTGTCCAGCGCGAAGGATTCTTTATTTGACCGCCGATTCGCGGATTGGCTAGCCCGCGTAGAGTGATTTGACCGCATAAAGATAAAGGTATCGCAAGCGCAACGATGTTTTTCTTTTTTTAGGACACAAGGGGCGAAAAGACTTGCTTATCGGGATCCGCTCTGCTAGGATCAGCACGGAGAAATATATGGCATCATTGTTTTTGCGGCGCATGGCGGCAGCCGTGAGCCGGGTTTTGCCGGTGATTTTCGCCCCGAAATTCAGAGGAATGGACGAACTTTCGATAATCTGCATGGTGCGGGACGAAGCGCCGTACCTGCGCGAATGGATAGAATACCACCGATTGGCCGGAGTATCGCGCTTTTATCTGTTCGACAACGAATCGAAAGATGACATTCGCCGCATACTGCAGCCCTATGTCGACGAGGGGCTCGTGGTATATGAATACCTGAGCGATGAGCAGATAGACAAGTTGCGCCCAAAATACAAGGCCACGGGGGAAAAGGCCCAGATAGCGCATTGGCTAGGCATAAAAAAATGCCAGTCCAAT
>JAITBM010000096.1 GCA_031283565.1 Rickettsiales bacterium | reverse complement strand
GCGTCGCTTCTCGTTGCGCACCGCCTCTTCCTTTTGCATTTTCCGGCGTGTCGTGGGCTTGGTATATCGCGTGCGTTCCTTCATCTCGCGATATAGGCCTTCTTTTTGGGATTTGCGCTTGGCAACCCGCAAAGCCTGCTCGACATTATTGTCGCGGACTAAAATCTTAACCATGTGCGTTCACCACCTTTATCGGGCTCATTATGGCATGGCCGGCCATGCATGTCAAGAATGTTCTAAATTCCCCCGCAAATCGAATCGACGTATTCAGCGGGGGAAAACGGATGCAGGTCCTCGGCCTTCTCGCCGCTGCCTACATATAGCGCGGGCAGGGGGGATTTGCCCGATGCCGCATAGCCGATAAGAAATCCGCCTTTGCTGGTGCCGTCCATTTTCGTTACGACAAGTCCGGTAATGGGGGCGGCCCGTCCGAATTGCTCTATTTGCGCAAGGGCGTTTTGGCCTCCCGTTCCATCCAGCACCAGCCATGATTCGTGCGGCGCGCCAGGGTCGGCTTTTTTGACGACCCTGGCGATTTTCGACAGCTCGGCCATCAAGTCCCCGCGGTTGCCGAGCCGTCCGGCCGTATCCAGAATCACCGTCGCGCCCGTTTCTTTGCCGCGCTCTATGGCTTTATATGCGATCGCCCCCGGCTCGGCTCCGTGCAGGACTTCGGCCCCGGCTCGTCCGGCCCAAATGTCAAGCTGCTCGTTTGCAGCGGCGCGGAAAGTGTCGCATGCGCCGATCACCACCTTGCGTCCGGCGGCGGACCACTTGGCTGCGAGCTTTCCGATGGTAGTTGTTTTTCCGGCCCCGTTCACCCCGGCGACAAGGACGGATTTCGGAATTTCAACGTTTTGCGGCGGAGCCAATTTTTGCGCATGGGATAGCAGGATCTCGCGCAATTTTTCCCGCGCGTTTGCGGATGATTTGATTTCTTTTACGATTTGCTCCGCGGCGCCGGGTCCGACATCGGCGGCGATCATGGCTTCAAATAATGCGCTTTCTTCCGCCGGCGCCAGCCTGTTCTTTGAAAAGAAAGAAAAAAATCCCATTTGCTGCCCCGGCTAGAACATCCGCTTGAGCATATTCTCATTCGGCCGTATCTTGTATTTGCGCTGCAAGAACCCGGTATAGTCGTCGAGCATCTGCTGGCCCGTCATTTTCGCCGCCTCTGTCTCCAGCTCTTTTTTCTTGGCCTGGTTCGGCTTGGCCGGATTTTCTTTAAGCACGTTCATGACATAGAATACTCCCGGCCCCGCCGCTATCTGCGGGCGCCCGATTTCGGATGCGAACGCGGCGTTCAATACTTCCAGCGGTGCCCCGCCGGTTCGCGACACGTTGACCGCGGCCTGCAGCTTTTTCCCGGATGCAAGTATTTCGTTTGCTTTGGCATAGGCCTGCTTTTCCTGTTCCGCGCGCTTCCAAAGCCGGACCAGCTCGGTTCGCCGCTCGCCGAACGGGATGGCGTGGGCGGGATCGATTTTCTCTACGCGGAAAATGACGAATCCGTTTTTAACTTCTATGATTTCGCTTTCGAGCCCCTGCTCCATGGACCAAAGGTTCTGCATGGTTTCCGCGCTCAGCAGGGCGTCCCCGTACGTTGTTCCGTCCGCTTTTTTCCTCTGTATGGTCATTGGCTGGAAAGTGCGGAACTCGGCGCGCATTTTTTTTGCGGCGTCTTTCATGGCGTCCCCCGCCACCAGCATGTCCTCTATGCTTTTCGCGGAATCCAGCCCCCTGTCATAGGACGCGGGTTCTGTCATTTTCGCGCCGACCATGATGTACGATATGGTCCTGTATTCCGGATCCATCTTGTGATTTTTCATGTAAGCTTCGCGGAGCTGCTCTTCGGTCGGCTGGCCGTTCGCGGAAAACTGGTCGTATTTGACGGCGCTGTATTCTATGTCCCGCGTGGCGTTTCTGGCGTTAAAGAGCGAATCGGTCATGAACGACGGGGGCTCCGCCGCGCCCGAAAGCGAGACCAGCATCATCTCGCGAAGCGCCGCCGCGCGCACTGTGTCCGCGAAAGACTTTTCGCTGATGCCGTTCATGTCAAGCACCGCGTCGAACTTGTCCGTGCTGAAGGCGCCGTTCTCCGAAAATTCCGGCGACTGCTTTATTATGTTCGCGACCGCGGCCGGAGACACCACCAGCCCGAGGCTTCTGGCGTGCATTTCAATCAGCGCCCGCACTATCATGTTGGATAGCATCTGCCTGTTGAAGTACGACAGCGTCGTCTTGTCGGCGAACATTTTCTGCTGCATCTCCCGGCCCATTTGCGCGAACTGGCGCGAGCGCTCCTGTTCGAACTGGCGGGCGCTGACGGATTCGGATCCTATTCTGACCAGCGAATCGCTTTCGACGGAATCGCCGAGTATCCAGCTGGCGGCCCCCCAGCCGACAAATGAAAATATCAAAAGGCCCATCAGCAGCTTGGCAAGCGGCTTTTCCGAGGCGTTTCTTAGACTTTGCAAAGACATCTTTACATTCCTTTGTTTTTGCGTTATATTTCAGTTATAGTCAGGAATGTACAAGAAACGAAAGCGAAAAGCAATGATAAAAAAACTTGTCATTGGAAATTGGAAAATGAACGGCGGCAGAGAGCTTGCGGACTTGTTTTTGAAGCGTCTGAGCTCGGCTGGCGGCGGCATCGCCGTTTGCGTCCCTTATCATCTGATCGTCGGAGCCCGTTCGCGGCAGCTGTTCGGGGGGCAGGATTGCTCCGCGCACGCAAGCGGGGCCTATACGGGCGAAGTTTCGGCCGGGATGTTGTCCGAGGCCGGCGCCGAATATGTGATAGTCGGGCATTCCGAGCGCCGCAGGTACTGGAGCGAATCGGACGAGCTGGTTTCCCAAAAAGCCGCGCGGGCCGTGGAATGCGGGATCACCCCGATAATATGCGTCGGCGAATCGGCCGAGGAAAAAGAGGCTGGCAGGACTCTGGAAGCGGTCGGCGCCAGTGTGAAAAATTCGCTTCCGAAAATAAGCGGCCCCGTTGTTGTCGCCTATGAGCCCCTGTGGGCCGTGGGGGCCGGCAAGACCCCGGCGGCGGCGGATATACGGCAGGTTCACGAGCATGCCGCCTTTATTTTGCATGAGGCCGGATTCGGCGGATGCGCGGTGATATACGGCGGCGGCGTGAATGAAAAAAATGCAAAGGAAATCATGAGCATTCCGGGCGTGGGCGGCGTCCTTGTGGGCGGCGCCTCGCTTGATGCGGACAAGTTTCAGGAGATAATAAATGCAAGAGGCTGAAAATATGGCAAATATGGAAGAAATGGCGAAGGCTGCGGATTGCGCCGCGCCGGAATCGGAGCCCGCGCCGGTTTCGGATTCGACGGCGGAGCCGGACGCGGCCTGCGGAAAAGATGCGGCGGAGCTGGCGGGGCTGAAAGACAAATATTTGCGCCTGGCCGCCGATATGGACAATTTGCGCAAGCGGTCCGCGCTGGATTCTGAGAATGCGGCCAGATCGCGCGCGGCGTCCGTGGCGGAGCAATTTTTGCCGCTGATAGACGCGATAGACGCCGCCCTGGCGATTTCGCCGGGGGACGAGGGGATCGGGACTTTGAAAAAGGCGGCGGACGGCGCCCTTGCGAATGTCGGCATGACGCGGATTGACTCGATCGGCCTGCCGCTGAATCCGGCTTTTCACAATGCCATAACGATCGAAGAGAGCGAACAGGCGGAAAACACGATAGTCCGCGAATTGCAGAGCGGCTTCATGTTCGGCGAATCCGTCCTCCGCGCGGCAATGGTCGTTGCGGCGAAAAAGCCCGCCGCGCCCGATGCAAAGCCCGAATAGATGAAGCCGCATTTGTTTCATTTTCGGATAGCCTATGCCGACACCGACGCCGGCGGGATAGCCTATCACGCGCGGTATGTCGAGATTGCGGAGCGGGCCCGGCTGGACATGCTCGCGGACGCGCCCGGCGCCAATGGTACGCTCATAGTGCGCGGCCTGTCCATAAAATACATAAAGCCGCTTCGGCTGGCCGACAGGTTCGCGGTTGAAACAAGAATGGTCGGCGCGGGCGCGGCGACTGTGGACCTGGAGCAAAAATTCATAAAGGACGGGGCGGATCATGCCGTCATGCGGATAACGCTTGCGCACATAGACGGCGACATGAAGCCCGCAAAAACGCCGCCCGGGCTGCTGGCATTTTTCGCGGCATGAACAAAGGGGATGATTATGGCAAATTTTTCACTGATTTCGCTGTTCGCTTCCGGGGATTTGATGGTTGCGGCAACATCGGTCGCATTGGTGATCGGCAGCGTTGTTTCATGGGGGATAATAATAGAAAAAATGCGCCTTTGGGGCAGGGTGAAGCGCGGCGGGATCAGGAGCGATTTGCCGCCTGACAAAATAATCGCCCCGTTTGACAAAAATCTGTGGTTTTTGTCATTGTGCCAGAGCGTCGCGCCGTTCATCGGCCTGTTCGGAACGGTTTGGGGCGTGATGAGGTCGTTCGGCTCGATCGGGGCGGCGAAAAGCGTGTCGATCGCCGTGATAGCGCCGGGCCTGGCGGCGGCGCTCGGGACCACGGTGCTCGGGCTGCTAGTGGCGATACCGGCCGCCATATTCTACCAATACTTTTCAAACAAGTCGGACAATCTTTACAACGGGCTTTCAAAATGAGCAGGCGGCAGTCTCTTAGGGGTGCCGATTCTATGCAGCTGACGCCGATGATAGATGTGATGACGACGCTCTTGGCCGTATTCATGTTCACCGCGCCGATGATGACGAACGGGATAGACCTTGACCTGCCGTCCGCGGGCGATCATGCGCCGTCCGCGCCCGATCATGCCATGGTCTTGTCCGTGGACAAGTCGGGAAATTATTATTTGTCGGAAAACCGAACGAGTCTCGACAGGGCGGTGGCCAGGCTGGCTACCATGCGGACGGAAAATCCGAAACTATCGGTCATGATAGCGGGCGATGGGGGCGCCGGATACGGCGTGGTGATGCGGGCGATGGGGGCGCTCAAAGACGCGGGCTTTGAGAGCGTTACCTTGAAAACGCGGGCAAAGTAGCGGGGCATGCGATGGAATCCCCCGGCAAAACCAGATTTTCCAGCTTGTCGATGTCGGCCCTTTTGCATGCCGGAGCCTTGCTTTTGATGGCCTGCCTTGCGGCTGCGCTGCCCGATGCGCCGATGATAGCGCCGGACCGCATAAAAATAATATCGATAGACTTGAAAGATGTGGAGGTGTCCGGACTGGATACGAATTTGCGCAATATGGAGGCCGGACCCGCAGAGCCGGTCAAAAGCGAAGACGCAAAGCCCGTCGTCAGGGCCGATAGGAAAAAAAAGCCCGAAACCGTGATGAAAGAAATAAAGGTGAACCGCGAAATGCGCCGGCTGGACCGCACCATGACGGTTTCTGTGATAGATGCGCTGCGCGTTGCCATGACGCGCTGCTGGCAGATAGATTCGGAGCGGCATGACCTTGCGGGCATAAGGGCCGTGGCTCACATAAAGCTGTGGAGGAACGGCAAGGTGCAAAGCTATTGGTTCGAGCAGGCCGCCCGCGCGGACCGCGACCCCGCGTTCGCGTATGTGCTGGACACGATAATGAGGGCTCTGGAAGCCTGCAGTCCGTTTTCGATGCTTCCGCGCGGCGAGTATGAGAAATGGAAATCCGTGCAGCTTACCTTTTTTCCCACCGCCAAATCGGTGGAGTGAAAAAGCCGTCGCCGCTTGACTTATTTCCGCTTGCCATTCTGGCATGCGCGTTTCGATTTGTTATTCCTTTTTTTATAAAAAAGCCTATTCCGCAGCTTTGCAGGATCTAGGCGACAAGATCGGGCACGAAGCGCGATTCCAACATCAAGGGTTATGTTTTCGACAAGCATCGGGTGGAATTTGAAGCTACGCGTCGAAATATCGTCCCGATGGCATCTAACACTTTTTGATATAAAGTCAATAAAAATTGCCAAAAATAGCAGGGAATTTGATTTCACCTGGCAGGAGATTATTTTCAGGTTAACAAGGAAGTGTTCCGAGTTAATACGGAATTAAACGTGTTTTGAGAAAAATTCTAATTTGCCTTTTATCTTGGGCCAATTTGGTAATTTCGCGCCCAGTAGCGAATAAAATGCGGTCGAATGGTCTTTGTGGTAATAGTGGCACA
>JAITBM010000088.1 GCA_031283565.1 Rickettsiales bacterium | reverse complement strand
CCATGGACTCGTTCAATAAACCAAGAGGACGAAACATATACAAAAAGACCCCCGATGAGATCGCATGCTTGAATGCGTGCAAAAAATAGAACCCCATCATAAAACTTTTGACCACCCGGGCATTGGCCGAACATTTGTAAGTCGCCACATCTACGTTGCGGCAATATCGATCCCTCGGCAAGGGGCCGGCATACATAAAAATCGGTCATTTGGTCAGATACAGAATCGAGGACGTGGAAGAATGGCTGACCCCTCAAAAATATTAAATTCCCGTGTAAATTCTTTCGGCGAACTTTCCCTAACCTGTATACAAACAAGACGAAAATGTTATCGGACTGTAATAAGCAAGAAACCACCGCATTTGGCGGCGGTCGTATCTAAATACAAGCCGTGGTCTAGGAATTATAAGCGCTCCGCTCTAACCAACTGATTCACCGGCCCAACAAATGCGTCATAAAACATTTTCTTCAAAAATTCAAATAATTTTTTCACTGCGCGATCAAAGTCATTCCCGCAGGCATATTTGAATTTATATTGCCAACGATTAAACAATATGGCGGCGTACGCATACGCAGCGACATCGCGCGGCCAGCGGGCCATGTCTTTCTATGCTAAAAACAATGGCGGCGATTTTTATTTGGATGTAATCTCGTCGAGTTTTGTTCGCGCATTCGCAAGCTCAGCTACAACGTGCTCCAATTCCGCAATTTTCAGCTGTTTTGACAACGGCGCCGCCGTTTTTTTGAGTATCCCGTTTTGTCTGCCATGGCAGCGGCCCGTTTTTATTGGCGGAATCACAGCCCTTGTTGCGCCATCACGCTTTGTTTCCAACACAAAGAACAGCCTGCCTTCCGGCATCGGTGCCATAAAAATATGTTTTGCCAAGGGGGGGGGCAGCAAACATATTTACGCACGGTATTTGTGCAATTATCCCGATCACCAGCAACTGCTGCCTCACAAGCGCCAGTTAATTGTCTCGTGCTCAGCATTCTATGCGTACGATCCAATGACTATATAGCACTGGCTGCGTTCATTACGCGGCGAGAAATGTTTGACGCCGGCGCATACTATCAAATCGGACGCACTCCATGCTGCTGGAAACGACAGTCCCGCTGATTTGTATCGACGCTATGCAGGATTTTGAAATCGCGCAAATTTTGCTTGATTGCTGCTTGAAAAAAGCGTAATCGCGATTACGCGGATTTTCTTGGTGGGCGCGAGGAGATTCGAACTCCTGACCCAATGATTAAAAGTCATTTGCTCTGCCGACTGAGCTACGCGCCCAAGAAAAAGTTTTTGCCATTCAGCGCTATGCCGAACTTGCCCAAGCCTATGTCGGGTCTATTGCCAATCGCCCCAATGACCGAGTTACATTTTCAACGAAAGCATTTTATCGGACTTTTTTATTGATTGCAAGTATTTTTGTTGCTATCTTCGCCGAAACCAGATCCAAGGAGACATTATGAGCAGTGAAATGATATTCAACGCGATCGAGCGCGAGCGCGTCAAGCTGAACGAAACATGCGAGCTGATCGCGTCCGAGAATTATCCGTCGAAAGACGTGCTGGCGGCGCTCGGCAGCGTTCTGTCGGTGAAATACGCCGAGGGCTATCCAGGCAGGCGCCATTATGCCGGATGCGGAATAATAGACGAGGTGGAGACGAGCGCGATAAATCTTGCAAAACAGCTTTTCGGCGCGAATTTCGCAAACGTCCAGCCGTGGAGCGGAAGCCAGGCGAACATGGCCGCACTGTACGCTTTCTGCAAGCCGGGCGATACTATCTTGTCGCTGGATCTGAACGAGGGCGCCCATCTGACCCATGGTTCAAGCTTTACATTTTCTGGAAAATATTTTCATCATGAATCGTATCATCTTGGCTCCGACGAGCGGATCGATTACGACAACATAGCCGCGCGCCTTGGCGAGACTAATCCGCAGCTTTTGATCGCGGGAACTTCGGCATATCCGCATGAAACAGATTTCGCACGCATTCGGAAAATAGTCGACGCGCACAACGCGTCCGCGCCGCGCCGCGCCCATTTTATGGTCGACATGGCGCACATAGCGGGGCTTGTTGCCGGCGGAGCCCATACATCGCCCGTGCCCTATGCGGACATAACGACGTCTACATCGCACAAGACCCTTCGCGGACCGCGCGGCGGCTTCATCCTGTGGAACGACGAGGCTTTTTCCAAAAGGATAAATCAGGCGGTGTTTCCTGCTATTCAGGGGGGGCCGAACGCCGCGGCCGTCGCGGCAAAGGCGGTGTGTTTCGCCGAAGCGCTGCTGCCGGAATTCAAGGACTATGCCGCGCGAGTCGTATCGAACATGACGGCAATGCTGGATGGAATCAAGGAGGCCGCTCCGAACTTGCGGATAGTGGCGGGCGGATCAAGCACGCATCTGGCCCTGTTGGATGTGAAGCCGCTCGGCATTGACGGCGCAGCCGCCGAACGCATGCTGGAGGAAATAAATATCATCGCCAATAAAAATATGATAGCCG
>JAITBM010000026.1 GCA_031283565.1 Rickettsiales bacterium | reverse complement strand
ACATAAGAATATACATTTTTCTGCCGTATTTTATCCTGTTTCTAGTATACCCAAACACTAAGTTTTGTCTATTATATAGTATATTATTATAAAGTAAAGCAGGGGGACAAATATTTTTTATTACTTTATAATTTCAGTGCATTATGGGGAATTGCGGTGCAGTCGCGGCGCCCTCGGCAGGATCAGACGCGATTTACCAAAAGATAAAATTTGCAGTTGTTGGCGTAATAAAGGGCGCGGTCGAGTAATGGAAAATGACATATAGTAGCCATCAAAATCGGACATAGTAAGTTTTTGCGAAGTTGTGATTGTGTGTCTGCGAACAATTTCGCTGGATTTATGTTTTGTGATTTTGTACACTAGCAGCATGTTAGAAAAAAATAAAATCATTGCAGAACGAAACAAAAAATGGGAACGCAATAGTTATATCCCCAAATGGGTTGATTTAGATAATGTTGATTTAGACCAATTTTTTACAAAACCGGAAATCGCAAAAAAGTGTCATGATAATTTTATTAAATTATTACAGAAAGATGGGATTGATTTATCACAATATGCTTTTATTGAACCATCTGCTGGCAATGGCGCTTTTTTTAATCTACTAAATAAAAGAAATAGAATTGGATTGGATTTAATGCCAATGTGTGATAATTTATTGCAGCAAGATTTTTTATCATGGCAGCCTCAAAAAGGAAAATATATCAGCATAGGAAATCCACCATTTGGATATCGTGCATGGCTCGCGCTTGCTTTTTTGCAGCATGCTTCTTTATTTTCAGATTATATTGGAATGATTTTACCAATGGCATTTCAGAGTGATGGCAAGGGAAGTCCAAAAAATAGAGTGAACCTAATGGAGTTGGTTCATTCGGAGATTTTGCCGAAAGGAAGTTTTGTAAAACCGGACGGCAGCACTGCAAATGTAAATGCATTATGGCAAATTTGGAAAAAGACAGATAATAAAAAAATAGTGGCGAAAAAAACATGCCGAAACTGGTTAGACATATTTACTGTTGATTTTAGAAAAGAGCGGTTGTGCGGCATGAACAAAATGGCAAATGCAAATGCCTTTTTACAACGAACCTATTTTGGATGTCGTCCGCCTAAATTAGTCAGCAGTTTTGATTATGTGCGGTATACATGCGGATACGGGCTTATTTTCAAGAAAAATGCTGCCGAATTAAAATTATTACTAGATACTACGGATTGGAATATTTACAGCAATTTAGCGGCGCATAATTGCAGGCATATCAGCATGTATCATATAGAGCAGCGCTTGATTGATGAGGGCTTTTCAGATGATAGATTATAAGAAATTATTTTCAGAAGTTTTGCTGACCCATAAAGATGATTCTAAATGGATTGGGGCATTGTTTGGCGGAATAAAAATTGTATCTAATACGAAGGTTGGTGAGGTTGGGCAGGATTTTATTGAAAAGTTTTGTAGTTTTATGAAAATTGACTTTGAATTTCCTCATAAGGATGATGGAAGGAGATTGAATCAAAATCCGTGGGATATAAAAATCAATGGAATAAAATTTGAATTAAAAACGGCAACAGAGGATACAAACAAGAATTTTCAATTTAATCATATTCGTTATCATCGTCCTTATGACGCGGTGTTGTGTCTTGGCGTTGCTCCCGATAACTTATTTTTTGGAATTTGGACAAAATCTGAAATTGCAACCGGAAGGGCGGGAAATCTCGTTAGCATGGAAAAAGGGGCAAATGCATCGTATAAACTAACAAAGAATCAAAAAACTTTGGCATCATTTGATGATTTTTATGGTGAAATAATCAAGTTTACTAAAAATTATTACATGATATCGCCAAAATAATAAATACTGAAAAATAAAATATAGTAGCCATAGAATCTGGCAAATCAAAAACAAAGCCCCCTCAATCGTGATTAGACTGCGGGGTTCGTTTTTTGCGCAAGGTAATTTTTTAATTTCGACTCGAGAAAAATTTAACGAACAAATACTTTATAGATACTTTGATTTATTTCTTTTAACTTTTCCTTGAATATCTGAATCTGCTTTGATAATATTTCAATAGTGTTGAGATTGCTAATCCGATGATCGAGCAGTGTCTTGCACCATGTGAAAAATAACGCGGGGCATTATTTCTCACCATAGATTTTTCTTTCTTTTCATTGCCGGATGTGCTATCCTATGAGTCAAGCGCGGGCATGTATGTATCTGCGCCCGGGGTGTAGCAACCTCTTGATTTGATGCGTCGAGCTTGACGATAAATAGCCTCCTGCCATGGCGGGAGGTCAGAGAAATATACCGAATACTCTGAACTATACTCATCAAACATAGTTGCTAACCTCCCGCCGCCAATTTTCTTTGGTGGTTTCATTGAACTCAAAGTGGGGGAATATGAAAAAGATTTTGACCGCTTGCATGATTGCCGCGCCATGCCTGCTATCGTCGCCCGCAGCGCCGCGGGGAAACGCGGTGCGGCGATCCGATGCCGCCAAGCCGGCCCCGTCCGCCCCGGGCTCAAGGCCAAATGCTGTCCGCGCCGCATCCAGCCAGAAGATAATTGCGACAGCGGCCACCGCAAAAGTTGGGGCAAAAGTGGTGAACGACAAGTTCAACGACGCATGCTACGAGGAATATTTCGGATGCATGGACCAGTTCTGCATGTCGGAAAATGAGAGCGGGGGGCGCTGCAGCTGCTCGGCCGGATACGGAGAATTCGAAGGAAAGATCAAGGCTATTGAAAAGAACAACGCCGAGGCCGTTCGCATAGAATCTATAGAAGTGGAAAAAGTTCAGGCGGGCGCGGATGCCGACATCCTGTTCGGCGGCGATCGGGAATATGACAGCGACGGCAATGTCGTCCGCCTTGCGGACAAGGAAAAACAAAAGCAAAAACCCCGCCGGGTAAACATCGACAGCCTGCTGAGCGAAGATGGAGACGAAGACGGAGGCAATCCATTCGACGGCCTGACGGGAAAGAATCTGTACGATGCGGCGCGCGAGGTATGCCTTGAGCAAGTTGAGGAGACATGCAGCAAAAGCGGAACTCTGTCCATGCACACCAGCAGATACATGACATTGATGAAAAGCGATTGCGCGGCGCTGTCCAAAAATGTGGGCGAAATGCTGCGCAAATCCGAATTGGCGGTTCTTATGGCAAACAAGGCGGTCGTGGAGGCCAAGAAATCCAAGTTCGACGAAGTGAATGAATATAATCGCGGAGAATGTATGGTGGAATTCAAAAAATGCATGAAGACGGACAACGCCTGCGGAAGCGGCTGGGAAAATTGCGCCGCAAGCATAGCTGAGGAAAACATGCAGAATAATCGGGCGAAATCCACGGCCGGAACGAAAGTTGTGCACACGGAGAAGTTCTGGCTGGCCGATTCGACCAAGGAGATGCTGTCCAGCAAAAGAAATATATGCGAAAGGGTCCTGAACAAGTGCGACGCCGTTCGCAATTTCGTATGGGAAGATTTCCTGCGGGATGTGGCGCCCGAGGTCAAGATTGCAGAAAGCAAGCTGGAGAGCAACATGCGGCAGTCATGCCTTGCGACTATATCGACATGCATACAAAAAGCGTGCAAGGATGATATAGCGGGCAAAGGCGCGGAGACTATGGATTCCTGCCTGGCCCGCCCCGAGCTTGCCAGAAGCTTCTGCAAGCCCGAGATAGATCCGTGCGAGAGAATGGACGCGAATGTGTGGGATTATGTAAAGGACAAGCTCGCGGCAATGCGGGTCGACGCCTGCACCAATGAAGTCAAGGAATGTTTTACAAGCGACGACAGATGCGGCGCGGATTTCTCGAACTGCATAGGCATGGACTACAAATATCTGCATGATTTGTGTCCGATAGACAAACTTCTGGTGTGCAGGCAGGGCAACAAAGATTTCCAGATGTCGGACATAGACAATATGCTGATGGGGTTCTATCTGAATGTCGACAATTCGATGCTTGACTTGTGCCAAGCGAAAGTTGAGCAGAAAATGGGGGAAATCTGCGGTTCGACGACCGACTGCAATGCTTTCGCCGCCGATGACGTCGTGGGAACGGGCAGTCTGCAAGACCAGAAAGTCGGGGCGCTGTACCGCATAACCGGAATGCTGTCGTTCGGAAGCATAAAGGTTGGCAACGGGTCCGTGTGCGATGGCGTTCCCGAGGGTGAAAAATGCGACTCAAAAAACAGGCTGCCATGGGGCCGCGTCGGGGTGGCGGATTATATTGCCGGAATAAAGGAGGCGAACAAAAGCGGGATCATATCCGATCCCAAGTTGTTTGGGGGAGTTGTTTCGAACATAGAATCCGAATTGGAAAACATAAGCGGGACGATAAACAGGACCATAGACATGATTGCCTCTGATCCGGAAATACAATATTGCGTGGATGGCCGCGACTTGTCGCAAATAAACGGTGGCGGGCGGGGCAAGGCCAACAAGACGACGGCCCGTTTCCCCAACCTGCTGAATTCATTGAAAACAACCATTGCAGCCGCTGCGCTTCGCCAGGCGCAGACTAATTATAATAAGAAATTCGAGGAAGCTGTAAAGAAGGCGTCAAAGGGGGCCAGCGCGGACATAGCCCAGTTCATGTGCCAGAAAATAGCATCCGGCGGAGCGGTCGGGAATGTAAACAGCAATGTCGACACGGAGCTGTTTTATCCATTCTCAATCATTTACTCAGTCGGTGCCGGATTGACGATAGAACAGCTTACAAGCGGCGGTTATAGCAAGGATGTCAGCGCCTCCGCAGAATTCAGCACGAAAAACACAACCTCCAATAATATCGGGGCCGCCGGCGGCGCGATGGGCGCTGCGGCATTGGGCGTTGCGGCGGTTGCGACAGGCGGTACTGCATTGGCCGTTGTGGCCGGAGCGGGGGCGCTTGCGACGGCAATGGACAAGCCTTTTGTTTCGAGCATTCCCGGAGGGACAATGGAAACCACGGCATTATTCAACCGCGATACCAGGATTTGCCACATAACCAGAGTTTCCCGCTCCAGAGCGTGCAAGAATGTGAAAAAGAACGGATTTTTCGGAATCGGCGGCGAAGCCTCGCAAGAATGCGGCGAAGAGAAAGTTGAAACAAAGACGGAAGACATACCGCTATGAAAAATTCGGCGATTTTTGAATATCGCCGAATTTTGTGTGCAATATGGCGCGGCTTACCGCGTGCGCTGAAGATCCTGTATCGGCAGCATTTTTTCTTCGAAAGGGGCTAAGTGCCAATCCGCCTCGCGATCTGCCGGAACGAACGGCGATGATCCCGGGTACCAGGTGAAGCTCATGTCTTCGCCGTTTTTCGCCTTGAATTGCACATGGGATCCGAACGGAGAAACGCCGCTTCCGATGATGCCCTCGCGTCCGCTGAGCGTTCGCCAATAGATGACTTTGCCTTGGTCCGCCACATTTTTATAAACGACGGGCATTTTGTCGTAAATGCAATAAGCGATTCCGGCAATTGCGAGCGAGGCAGAGGCTATGACTGCTTTTGTGCGCATGGCTTTTACCCTGCGAATACGCTCGGCTTCTTTTTTCTTGTTTTCCTGTGCGGCGCGCAGTTTGTCAGCAGTCAGACGACAACCCTCGCGATAGGCTTCTTCCTTTGCCCGGATTTCCGCAAGTTTCTGTTCGGCCGCCAGCTTGGCCGCCTCGGCTTTGTCATCGGCGGATTCGATTTCAGGATGCTTCGCAAGGTACTGTTTTTCAAGTCTGCCGCGCATTGCTAGCCAAACTTCGTAGCGCTCGTTATCGTCGGACAGGTTTTTTGCCTCGTCGCTGTGCAGGAATTTGTTGCATTGTTTATGCAAATAGCTGGGCAAATCGCCCATGATGGCTCCTTTTGTTGTAAACATTTTAGTTTCGCGGCTTACCGCGTGCGCTGGGGCGCTGCCTTTCGGGCGGCATTGCTGTCGGCGGGCACCACTATCATATCTGGAGTTCGGCCGGCCGGGCGGTCCGGAGATGATTTCGGATACCAGAGATACTCTTCGAATGTTCCGTCTTGTTTGCGGATGCGCACGTGCGATCCGGGCTGCGGCATTTCTTTGGCATAAATTCCATCGCGTCCGCTTAAAGTGCGCCAGTAAATCAATTCGCCGCTGGATGCCGCGTTCTCATGCATGATCGGAATCCGGTCATAAATGAAATAAGCAATTCCGGCAATTGCGAGCGAGGCAGAGGCTATGATGGCTTTTTTTCGCAGTACTTTTGCCTTGCGGATACGCTCGGCTTCTTTTTTCTCGTTTTCTTCCGCTAAGTGCAGTTTTTCGGCTGCCAAATGCGCGATTTCGGTATATGCGATTTGCTGCGCTTGAATATTGGCCTGCTTTTCCGCAAGTCTCCGCCGGATCGCCGCTTCTTGCAATTGCTTGCGGTCTCCTGCTTCTGTGGCAAGCCGTTTCTCTAATACGGGGCGCAGCTTGTACCAAGTTTCTATGCGCGTTTCATTGGGCCCAGTCTGAACGTATTCGCTGCCCATAATTTTGTTATATTGTTCAAATAAGCGATCGTCCACAGTCTGTTCATCCATAGGTATGGACTTGGTGAAATATTTCTTACTCACAATAATCCTCTTATATTTATATGAATAATATCACAACTATTTCACTTGTCAATATGTTCTTCTAATTTTATAAAATCGAATTTATATTCCTAGCACATCGGCCATGGAGTAGATCCCGTTCGGCTTGCCAGCCAGCCATTTCGCGGCTGCAACGGCTCCTTTGGCAAAGATTTCCGGCGTCGCGGCGTTATGGCTGATCTCTACGCTTTCCCCATCCCCCAGGAAATGCACGGTATGGATTCCGCTAGCGCTTCCGCCCCGCAGGGATTGTATCTGCGTGCAGCCGCATGCGCGGCCTAGCAAAAGTGCGGTTCCGCTCGGCGCGTCTTTTTTGCGCTTGTGATGAATTTCGGTTATCCCTATGTCGAATCCGGAAAGCGCTGCCGCGGCCTCGCGCACCAGCCTGAGTATCAGGTTGACGCCGACGCTGGTATTGGCGGCGCGAATGAGCGGCATGTCGGCGCCGAGCGAATCGACGGCCGCCGCCTCGCTTTCTGAAAATCCAGTTCCCGCGACAATAAGTGGCTTTTTAATTGCGCGGTATTCTTCAATTCGAGCGATGGCGCCGCCCGCGGGCGAGAAATCAATAATGGCATCGGCGCCGGCCGCGTCTGCCGCCAGATCGTCGCCTCGCCCTATGGCGCCGGAAAGCTCGCAGGTTTCATCTCGCCCTATTTCTTTTATGACAAGGCCGCCCATGCGCCCGTGTGCGCCGACCACGCATATTTTTATCATTTTATGACTCCCGCTTCGCGCAAGACCGACGCGAGTTTTTCTTTATTGCCGGCTCCGATCGGCGTCATGGGCAGCCGCATGGTTGATCTAATCATTCCCATCATGGCCAGGCTTTCCTTGACCGGGATCGGATTGGTCTCGCAGAACAAAACCTTGAACACGGGAAGCAGCTTGTAATGCAATTTCCGCGCGTCGTTGTAGTTCCCGCCGGCCAACAGCCCGGCAAGATCGGATACTGCGCGGGGCATTATGTTGGATGCGACGGAAATCACGCCTTTTGCCCCAAGCGCCATCATTGAAAACGTGAGCGCGTCGTCGCCGCACAGAATTTCAAAATCCGGAGCCTCGCGCAGAACGGCCATCATATTGTCCACGTTTCCCGTTGCATCTTTGACCGCCGCTATATTTGGCAGCTTGCTTAAACGAATGATGGTCTCGGGCGCTATCGATACGCCGGCGCGCCCAGGAACATTGTACATTATTATCGGCAAGCCAACGCCGGCCACGGCAGAAAAGTGCTGGTAAAGCCCCTCCTGCATGGGCTTGTTGTAATAGGGCGCAACCGACAAAGCCCCTGTGGCGCCGATTTTTTGAACATCGCGCGTCATTTCCACTGCCGCCGCTGTGTCGTTTGATCCTGCGCCGACGATGACCGGAATGCGTCCGGCCGCAATTTCGATAGTGCGCTTTGCGACCAGAATTTTTTCGTCATGCGTCAAAGCTGCGGCTTCGCCGGTGGTTCCGCATGGCAGCAGGGCATCGGTCCCGTTTTCAATTTGGAATTCGACTAATCGCTCCAAAGCTTGCAAATCGAGCGAGCCGTCCGTTTTAAGCGGCGTGATCATCGCCGTTATGCTTCCGCTAAACATTTTTCATCCTTGTTTTAATCGCTATTTCATAAATTACAATCATGTCTTCGTACTAATCCCGCTTTCCTAAAATGACAAAAATCCTTGTTTGTATAAAAGTTCGGCATTTAGAATTCCGCCGCCGGCAGCCCCGCGAACTGTATTGTGGGATAATCCGACAAAGCGAATATCAAGGACATTGCAAGGGCGCAGGCGTCCGACTGAGACGGCCATGGCTTTATCGCAGTCCCGGTCGCGTTTTGGCTGCGGGCGGTCCGGCTCGTCAAAAAAGATGATTGGGCGCTGCGGCGCGCTTGGCAGTTTCAAATGTTGCGGCAAGGCGGAAAAAGATTCCCAAATATTTCTGATTTCTTTGATTCCGGGCTTTTTTTCGCCGAATTCAAGGCTTACGCATGCGGTGTGTCCGTCGGATACGGGGACGCGG
>JAITBM010000023.1 GCA_031283565.1 Rickettsiales bacterium | reverse complement strand
CCAGTGGCTGCCACCCAACCGCAAACGTGCCAGCCGGCTATTATCGCCAACAGGAGAGCTCCTCGGATTCGATAATCGGAGATGGGGTGTTGGACACAAATGGCAATTTCAAAAAATTAAGAGAAATAGACCGAGTAAACGGCAGGTATATAACCAACTTCACATTCATTAAATGAGGCGGATATGAAAAAGATAATACTGCTCCTGACATGCGCCATGCCGAACATCGCCGCGCCCGATACTTGCAGCACGACAATGTACACGGTTTCAAATACCTGTTCACCTAACAAAGATGCCGGGGAAATTGCCGATGCCTGCGCGAGCGGCACGAAAGAATGGGGAACGATTTCGGAGTATTCTTACAGCGCTTCCGATGAGAGGGGTTCGTACACCTGCTCGATTTGAAATATCATTCGTGGCGAAGGGCGTCGATCGGATTGAGCCGCGCCGCCTTGAGCGCCGGCATGACGCCGCTGGCTATGCCGACGACCACGGCGACGACTACGGCCACTACGGGGGCAACTAAGGAAAGCGGAACCTCATAGGCGAGAATGAAGCGGCCGATTCCCTGAGCCAGACCCACTCCGATACCCAGGCCGATCATGGAGCCTATGAAGGATATTAAAATGGACTCTGATAAAAACTGCGTTATGATGTGCCGCTCTTTGGCGCCGATGGCTTTGCGGATTCCGATTTCGCGGGTGCGCTCGGCGACAGAAACCAGCATCATGTTCATGATCCCGATTGATCCGACAAGCAGCGAAACGCTGGCAATGGCTATCAGCAGCATTTTCATAAAGCCAGTGATAGTATCCATTGTCTCCATCATCTGCTTCATGTCCATTATTTGAAAATCGTCTTCGGCCGTTTCTTTCAAGCGGTGCCTCTGACGCAACAGGGCGCTTATCTGCTCGGTCACTAGATTATTGCTGGCATCCGGGTAGACTTTCAGCGAAATCATCTGCACCGATTCCGGAAACCTGCCGCCCTGAATGCGTTTTTTCAATGTTGTTATCGGAATGATTATCATGTCGTCCTGGCTTCCCATTGCGGAGTCGCCGCGGGCTTTCGTGACGCCGAGCACCACGAATGGCGTATTCTGAACGCGTATTACCTGTCCGGCGGGATCATCCGGCAACCCTAGCTGCGAGGCGGTTTCCGGCCCGATCACCGCGACGGTCGAGGCATTGCGCACATCGGCGGCCCCGAAGAACTGGCCTTTTTCAACCTCGATGTTCTGCACGGCGGCGTATTCCGGGTTGGCGCCGACAAGCTGCGTCCCCCAATTTTTGTTTCCATAGACGACCTGGGCGCTGGAATTTTGAACAGGAGTCGCCGCCATGACGTCCGGCAGGCGCCCGATTGCGGCAGCGTCGTCGATAGTGAGCGTGTTTCGCGCGGCCTGGGTCCGCACGCCGCCGGTTTGCGCGGCTCCGGCGCGAACCATGATCGTGTTGGTGCCAAGCGATGAAAATTGATCGTCGATCTGCTTTTGAACGGTCTCTCCGACGGCAACCATGATCACGACGGCCATTACGCCTATAATGATCCCAAGAACTGTCAGGAACGACCGCATCTTGTTTCCGCTGATGGACAGCCAGCTTTCTTTAAGAATATCATTGAACGTCATGCATTCATTATACCACATCTTGAAATAATGTGCAATCGGCAGCGAAATCCCCCGCATCCCGGCCGTCATTGCACGGCTTGGCTGCACAATGACACATTCAGGCTATTCCATGATAAATTCAACCCGATTCGGGTTCAGCTCCATGCAGCGCGAAGCCGGGTCCGCCAGAAATCCGTTCACGGAAACGGCGGCGGCCCAATCGAATTTTTTTGTTGCGAAATAAGCGCAGTCGCCGGCGTCGAAATCCTCGAAAACGACAGAGAACCGCTTTCCGTCCTCTGGAGCCGATATTTCGAAGTCGCGCCCCATTATTTTTTCGGTCTTGAGCGCGCCTGTTTTTATGAGATAGCCCTTTGTAATCCCTGCATAATTCTTGCGCCCGCTGTAAATTATGCGGGTATTTTCGGCCAAGCTTTTAATATCTTCGGCGGCTACGGCCCTAGCCTGCCTGTCGCGGACGACTTGATAGGTCCCGACCGCAGCCACGGACATAAGGGTTCCTATGGCCATGACGCCGAGCATTTCGACAAGACTGCGCCCTGATTCGTTTTTCATGGCGCCATTTTACCAGAAAAGAAGGCTTTTATCAAGGCGGCGTTTGTGCTATAATCGCCAGGAAAACCAAAAGGATATAAACATGGCTAATAAGGATAAAAACAAAGCGGCGGCGTCCTATGTCAAGACCGGAATAATAGCGGCGGCGGTCCTTGCGGCGGCAGGGGGCGGCTTTCTTGCGGTTAAGGGATTGGGCGGCAACGCCGGCATGGAGCAGGCCATATCGGATGTGTCCGAGAACGCGGCCTTCGCGGCGGATGTCAGGATAGCGGTGCTGCGCATGGATGCCATCCAGCAGAAAGCCAAGGTATTGGCCAATCTCCGCAAGCAGCGCGAGAAATACGAAAACGAACTTAAATCGTCGGTCGAAAAAAACCAAAAGGCGCTGGAAAATGAAAAAAACAACATAGAAAAATCCCAGGACTTGTTCGCGCGTGAAGTACTGCAAAAGCGCGTTATGGACTACCAAAGGAAAGTGGCGGATTTTCAAAGAACCGTGACGGAAAAAGCGCAGGCGATTGAGGCGGCTTATCAAAAAGCGCTGGTCGGGATACAGGAAAAGCATCTCGACGGCTTGGTTAACGCGATAATAGCGAAGAAGAAATTGTCTCTGGTTCTGGACGGACGCTTTGTGCGCATGGGGGCTGATTCGGCGGAATCGCTGGACATAACGGAAGAAGTGGTGTCGTCGCTGAACAAGAGGATCGGCCATTACGAAATGGAAAAGCCGAAAGGCTTTTAATCCGTCGCGGCCGGCCCGACTGACTGATGATGAAAATACAGCTTTTTATTTTGGCGCTAATGCCCTCGCTGTGCGAGGCAGCAACGCTCCACGTTAAAACCTATGACAGCGGCAGCCGGCTGCTGCATGAGAAAAAAGCTTATGATTCTATAGACGGCGGGAACGTGCCGCTGTGGGACGAATACATTCCCTCCGCCAACAAGACGGATTATCAGGATGTGCGGCTGCGCGGCGAGCTGAGCCCCGGGGAATGGGAATACTGGAAGACCGAAGACAGCCGCGGCGATTTCAAGAAAATGCAGCGCGACGCCTTTTGGCATTCGGACGTGGACCAGGACGCGTTCGAGCGCCTGTCGGACCGCGAAAGCCTGGACAACAGGGGGATGATCCTGTACGACACCAGATCCTGCCCTTCCCGGGATTCCGTGGCATGCAAGGAATACCTGTCCACTCCGCACGCGGTCGAATCCCTGCCGGAAGGACGCGGCTTCGTTCCGGACGCGAGGATGAAAACGCCGGACGAGATCGAAGCCGAAGCGCTGCTGAAAAGCAAAGAAAAAAAGCCGTCCCCGGAATCGCGGGAAAAACCGGAGGAGGATCCATGGGCCGACAACATGGAGTTCCAGGGCTGCCCGTTCGAGACAGAGGACGAGTGCGTCATATGGAAATCAAAACCCGCTGCGATAGAAACGATGTCGAACAAAAATCCCCTGCTGTCTGTCACGCGTGTCGAAAGCATCATAGCGGTATCAAACGCCGGAAACGAGATCACATCGGACATGGCGGATGCCGCGCCGCTGGTCGGCCGGTACAAGACCCTGCTGAACGCATCCCGCGCCTGCTGCGAAAGCGGCCTGCAATACAGTCTGGAACAGGCGGGGGCCGGAAAGGGGCTGGTATACAAATTCATGGTGGACGACGCGAATTTTTACCAGTTCACGGAACGCTGCCTGATGATAACGGACGAAGAGCTGGACGAAAGATACGCGAACACCAAGACTGCGGAAATAGTGGCCGATGTCAGGGACGGCTGCCTGTGCCGGCAGAGGCAATTTTTCGAGACATTGCTGGCTCCGTTCGCGCAGATGGCGGCCGCAAGCCGGAAATTCGCGGACAGCCCGCTGAAGTGGAAATACACGGACGGCCTCGGGCGGGAAATAATGGTCAGTCTTAACCACGATGCGGATGCGGTATTGCGCCGGCTTGCCAACTGCCCCTAGCGGCGCTATAATCCCCGCATGATCCTGGATGGAAAATATTTGTCGAATCAGATCGCGGCCGATCTGTCCAAGCGGGCGGCGGGCCGGCATGCAAAGCTGGCGGTACTGCTTGCCGGATCAGATCCGGCCAGCGTGAAATACGTGAACGCCAAGCGCGCGAGGGCCGCAGAGGTCGAAATAGCGTGCGATATAATAAAGCTGCCGGATGACGTTTCGGAAACGGAGATTCTGACAATCATAGAGAAATTAAACAAAGATGATTCGACAACGGGAATCATGACGCAATTGCCGCTGCCGCCCCATTTGGACGCGGATAAAATAACGAACGCAGTAGATCCGGACAAAGATGTGGACGGGCTTGGCCGCGCGGGAAAATATCTGCCCGCGACGGTAAGGGGGATCGAACGGCTTTTGGAATATTATTTGTTCGGCCAAAACTTTGATCTGGACGGGCGCGTGGCCGTGATTGTCGGCGCTGGCGAGCTAGCGGGCAAACCGGCGGCGAAAATGCTTTTGCGGCACGGCGCGACGACGATAGTGTGCCACGACAAGACGAAAGATTTGCGGCATTGGACCCGGCAGGCGGATATTCTCATAGCGGCGGCGGGGTGCAAAAATCTTATACAGCCGGGCGATATCAAAGAAGGCGTGATTTTGATAGATGTCGGCTGCGACGCGGCGAAAGAATGCTATGGCAAGGCGGCGCATTATTCGCCGGTCCCCGGCGGCGTCGGCCCGATGACGATAATCAGCCTGCTCGAAAATACGATCGATGCAATACCCGCCCGGCAGATAAAACAGCCGCTGCCAGCCCCATAATTTTAATAAATAAAAAAGATGCCCCGGCGGGCCAGCCAGTGCAATCCGGGTTTTTGGACCGCGCGGCGAAGCCGCAAGATTACACTTTTATATTGGCAGCGCAGAATGAGAATGTTTTGCCGCACATATTCTACATAGGGCGGGATATGCATCGCCAGGCCTGCGCGGCTTTGGCACAAGGATCTCCGCAGAGAAAAGCCTTTATGCGCCGGATTATTTCCGCCAATTATCGCGCCGCCCCGCAATGCCCGCGGCGGCGGATGCGCAACGTTGGCAAAAAACAAAGTTTTCGATTCGCTCCAAACAAGCCCCGAAGCATTTCAAAATCCCGCGGCCGGATCAGCATCCGCCGCGCATGATTTTCGGATCATTATTCATTTCCTCGTTTTTTAATATTTCCGTATCGCGCAGTCTAGTTCGCCGCAGACAGACGCACTTCGACGCGCAGGTTCATCAGCCGCCCGACACCGCTCTGATCGGCTATCGGATTGGCGCTGCCGCGCCCATTCAGATACATGCGCATCGGTTCCGTGCCATGACGCGCCAGATAGACCGCCACCCGATGAGCCATATCCTTGGACAGGGCGACCGCGTTCGACTGGCTGGCCATGGCGTCGGTGTACCCTGTGATCTCTATCCACGTCATGTCAAAGTTTTCAAGCACGCGCGCCAAACGGCCCAGCAGGTCGGCCCCGGTTTCGGAAATCTCCGGACTGTCGGTATATATGATGGATGAGCGCACCATGACGACAGTAATGTCAGACCCTATGCGGCTGATCTGCACCCCGGGCTTGCGCAGGGAATTTTCAAGCGCCGCCTCCAAG
>JAITBM010000067.1 GCA_031283565.1 Rickettsiales bacterium | reverse complement strand
TATCTTTTTCATGAAATACTGTGTTGACGTCAGGGAAATATTTTAATTTCAGTTTTGCGAATTTTGGCAAAAGGTTATTACAATATTCATCTTTATGAATAATCATAAAAGCTAAGACGAAAACGGGATAACCGTTCGGATTAATAACTTTTAGGTTTTGATCGCCCGATTCATCAACAAATATAAGATAATTGCTGTTTTTCATAAAAATTCCTTTGTTTTGGATTATAAAGTATTGCGAATTCAAGCCAAGAATTATGCTGCAGCCTGAAATTTCACATTATCATTTGCGATGAATGGTGGCGTGTATCCGAATACGGCGAAATACTCCTTGATTTGCGGCCATAATGTTGTAAATTTCATCAAATCGGCAATGGCTGCGGTTCTAGAATTGTCATGTCTCGCCGACCAGGATATTTTAGATTCTCGGATTGTTCGAATGAATCCCTGCGAATCCCGCAGTCTTGCGGGATTTGCGAGCAGGCCATGGCGGCATATCTGTGTTTAAGGCGCATATGCCCGGTTTTCTATAACGCCCATATGCTCATGGGCACAAATATCAAGAATATGTCTTTTCTTGCAATTCCGACGGGCATTTGCGTTATCTTTCTTTTTTCCGACTATTTGCGCGCAACATCCTGGACATCATTTTGCTTTTTATATTATTTATCGCCGCGGCGAAATCGGCTCTGGTTTTATCTGGCGCCGGCAGTGCCGGCTGCGATGCCTGTTTTCGCATTTTTGTTCTTGCCTGCGCATCTTGGAGTTTCTGCCGTTTTTTACTGTCAGACTCTGCAACATATCCAGGAATTAGTTTTCCGGAATCTCTTGCCCGTTGTACCGATTTTCACGCGCTTTACGCCAGATTCCAATTCCAAGATTTCTTTGTAATACACATCCGACATTTTTTGCAGTTCCGTGTCAAAATCATCGCCGAGATAGGCATTAGCGACAAAAGAAACATCGGGCATATGTTGATTGACAAATATGGCGTTCCGGTGATTAAGCCTGATTGGTTTGCTGTTGTTTTTATCAAAATCTATCGTCCGTATGCTGACCGCCCGCCCGTCCTCATTCCAAAAGAAAATAATTTTTGTGGATTGTTTCGCCATCTTAGCTTATGCCTTTATGCAAACCATTATATCATAAATTCGCAATAAAAAATCCCCGCGATGCAGAACATTATATCAATATCATGTGCATGTCGCGAATTTCGCAGACACTTTTTTGAAAGCTGAACGTGACGAAAAATCCAGATTTTTTTGCCTTGCAATTGGCAAAAATCTGGATTTTTATTGAAAACCAGCAGTGTGCAATACGAGATACCCATTGCAGCAAAAAGTGTCTGCGAAATTCTTGACATTTACAGGGATGACATTGCCACCGCAGGTGCTTGATGGATGGGGCGCGGGATAGCAACCGAGGAAGAGCAGGCCGCACAATCCGGGTCATAGGAAGGCGCGGCCGTGCCGCGCTGTTTTGCTGGCAAAGGCGATCATTACGCCCGTTATCTCTTCTTTATCGGCATTATGATTCCGGCGGTGCGGCGCACGGCCTGGGTTTTCACGGCGGCTCTGGCGGCTATGCTGGCCTCCGGGCCCTGGCCAAGGCATTTCCATTCGCCGCCCACAAAGCTCGCTTTCTTCCCCTCGGCGCAGCGCAGGTTCTGGATTTTCCATTCATAGCAGTTGTTTTTCAGCGATCCCCGGTAAAAGCGCCCGTCCGCTCCGTTCTTGGCATAGATGCCCAGCTCTGGATCGAACTCGGCCGGCGTTTCTCCGCTGCACCATTTTCGTTTTCCGAAACAAGGCACGCAATTGCCTTTGTTGTCGCATAAATCCTCCGGTCCCGATTTTGTGTCCTCATAGCCTGAATTTGCGGAATCACCCCTGCCCATCGGCTTGCCGTTTTCCAAATCGCGGCACCATATTTTATTGCATTTTGATACCGGAATTCCGTAAACGCTCTTTTCCGATGCAATCGTATAGCCGGGGCCGCAGTCTATGAACTTTTCGTCCGGCGCGGAAACAGCCGCCGCAGGCAGCAAAAAAAACACAGTCAAAACAAGCCGAGATCTCATCATATCATTGGGGCCATGATACCATGTTTATGGAAAAAAGTCCAATCAATACCCGCGCGGCTTTACCCCGTGCGGGCCGGCCCTAGGCCGAATGGCGGGCGATGGCGCCGGCAATATCTTCAAGCGAAGCGTCCGGCGGCAGTACCGGTTCGAACCATAGCTCGGCAAGCCCGCCGCGCATTTTCCCATTTTTCGGCCAGAACAGCCCGGTATTGGCGCCAACCGGCTGAACAGGCACTCCGGCCGCCTCTGCTATGAACAAAAGGCCGCGTTTAAGGCGCACTCCGCCGCCCGGCTTCGCGCGCGCGCCCTCTGGAAATATTATCAGTTCCCGACCCGCCCTTATTTTTTTTGTGGCTAGACCCGCCAGCTTTTTCATATTGGCTGCCCCGCTGCGATCGACGCCGATAAAGCCCATGCGCCAAAAGGCCCAGCCGTAGACCGGGATCAAGAGCAGTTCTTTTTTTATTATAAAAAACGCGTTTTTGCAATGAACCGCAAGCATGGCCACTTCCAAAATCGACATGTGTTTCGATGCTATGATCGCACCTGCGGCGGCTTTGCCGTGAATCTTGCGCCGTATTCCGGTTATGATTTTCGCCAGCCACAAAACGCCCATCGCGTCCCATCGGATGAATCTCCGCGTCAGGCGGGCGGACGCCAGCCCCGCTATCAGCGCCGGCGACCACAAGGCGAACCATACCGCAAGCGTCGTCTTGAAAATTGTCGTTCTAAGCATTTAGTTTCTCTTTTATTGCAGCTGTTATTGTGTCAGAACCGGCGCACGATTTCAAGCTCTATCCTGTGTTTTTCGAAATCGTAGTTCGGCGCGTTTGAATCGCGCAATATGTACGCGTAAGATATGGCCGGCACAAGGTTATGCCATTCCAGCTTGGCATTATAAACCCGCCCGTAGAGCTGCCATGTCAGATCGCGCCGGGTTTGCTGCCGGAATTCGCCGTCCATCAGGAACCAGTCCGGCGCCATATAGGCCGCATCCGTCAGCCCGACCTGCGCGAAAATGGAAAATCCGGCGCGGAATTCGCCGAAATATCCGAGCGAATACGTCGGGCCGCCATATCCGTATACCTCTGCTTTCGCGCTTGTTTGATCAAATCCGATTCCGCCGATTAAAAAGCTTTTGTCATCCAGATAGTATCGCGGGCGGAGATAGACGGCCGCGTCATAGCCGCCGAGCACGTTTTCGGCATACCCGTCATAAATATTTCTCCGAATGCTTGCGCCCGCGCCGGCGAACAGGCGGTCCGCCAGCTGCCAGTTCGTATCCATGCGCAGGCCGTATCCCGAATTGTAGAATCTGCCGCCGTACCAGCGCAGCGATGCTGTCGGCTGCATGCTGACTTCGCCGCGGTCGAACGCATAGCGCGGGCCGCTGGCAATATTAAGCGACTGCTCGTCGAACCGGCCGGCCGGAAAATCCAGCCATGAAAGGCCGAGCGTCGTCCGAAGGCCGAAGCGCTTGGAAAAACGGGTGTAATAATTCCCCTCTGTATTCAGGCGCAGGCCGACTCCGCTTTTCTTTTCTTCCAGATTCCGGCAGAACGGGCCGAAAATCGTGTCCACGCATTCCTCGACCCGCCCGCTTGCGACATTCAGATTGCTGTCCGGGACAATTCCGAAAGAAAAGTCCAATGTCCAGTTTTTACGCTGGCGGATAAGCGCCAGAAAAGCGCCTATTTTTTCCGCCACTTCCGGCGGCAGGTCCGGCGCGGCCAGAATGAACTGGAAATGAAATTCGGCCTCTTGATAATCGCCGTTCATGAAATACGCCCGCGCGAGCTCTAGCCTTACGCGCGCGACGGCGGGATTATTTTTTATTATCGCGTAATAGTATTTGATAGCGCTTTCGAAATCGCCGCGAGCCATGGCGATATTGCCGATTTGAAACGCCGATTCGACTACTACTTCGGGATCTGGACTGCGAAGAGATGCGGCATATATTTTTTCGGCGCTTTCCACATCGCCCCCGCCAAGAAGAATTTGAGCAATCGCCAGGGATTCGCGATCGGAAATCTCAACTGTTTCCGCATACGCCGCCGCGCATATAAACACGGCGAAGATAGCGGCCAGCCATTTCATGCCCCATCACAGGATGTCGGTTAAATTACGGGGTAGAGTCTTTTTTCGCCCCGAATGATAGTTGCAGGTACTGCCCCCCATGCAGACGAGTTTCCGCATCCAAATATCCGACTGCTTCTTGAACATTATATACATTGCTACTATTTATAGAACCATAATAGCCAAGACCGGAAGTACCTGTCGTATCGCCTGAACTGACAACAGTCCCCCAATTATTACCATTGACTGTCAAAACCTTAGTTCCAAAATCATATCCTACCGACAAATCATTGCTTCCAGCAATTTGATGTAAACTTGGCGCATTCAGCTCTTGCTTTACTACGTTACCGGTTTTATTATAGGTCAATACAGCTGCACCATAATATGCTTTAGTACTTTCGTTCGTTTTATCAAGCAAGGCATAGGCACTACCTGTGAATGTAATAGACGATGAAGTGTCGTTCACACCAAAGATCTCATTGTAGTCATTCTGGTCACCAAGTAAGCCAGAAGTATCGCTTGCCGCTTTTGCTCCATTTGTTATGAACGTGGCGCCGACGCTCTCATTTAAAGCATTACTGATCGGATTTCCGTTCGAATTCAAGGCTTGTATCCGATTCATTTGCCACATTCCAAAATCCGAATACTGCAAATGGACGTCTTTTCCGCCCATATACACCGTTCCCGTCGCACGATACTTATTTGATTTTTTAAATTTATCATTACCAAATAGTTCGGCATATGACGCGAAAGCAGCATTCTTACCATATTTTGTTTTAAAATTGTCAAGCTTCACAACTATTGCTTCACCATAACAAACCCCCGAGCCCCCTACACTACATGTTGTTGACTGGCCATTGTCTTTATATATAGTGTCGCCATCTGCAAATGTTTGATAAATGCGCACTGTCTCGATGTCTGCGGCTGCTCCGTCTTTCAAAAATGCAATTCTCCATGTGCCACTGTTGCGGCCAGCAACTGTTAATGTTTGACTAGTTGATACGGTGAAATTATTCGTAATGTTACCATTTGTAGGCGCGACCGTCTCTATTCTTGGAGTAGGCGAAATATTCAAAATGTCAGTATAATTAGGAGTTTCGCCAGACTCACTGCTTTCGCCATTGTTTTCCGAACCATCGCCGGTTTCAGGCGTATTGGTCTCGCCACCTGGTCCGGTTATAATCGGCCCGCCGGAACCGCCCCTGCTGCTCGAATTGCCGCCACAAGCCGCCAATGTCGCAACCACCCCCAAATATAGCCAGATTTTCATTTTTTACTCCTTAAAAAATGCCCGATCCTATTTTTAGAATTCTATCCTATTTTCAACTAATTGTCAATTAATATCGGCAATAAACCGGATATTTGACTATTTGTCAATAAAAGAAAAAATCACGCGATAAAACACCAGCGCACATACAAAAGGCGTCCTTTCAGGCCCGCCTGCGACTACGTAAAAGGTGTCGCTTTTTACACTGGACTCCCGCGGCTTGACCGCGAGGTCAAGGCCATAGGAACACGCTTTGTCCCGCGCGACAAAATAGGAATAGC
>JAITBM010000032.1 GCA_031283565.1 Rickettsiales bacterium | reverse complement strand
CCCGTCATCCGTCTTGTAGTCCATGAACAGGATTTCATCGCCCGCCTCGATCATCCTGTCTATCCGCATGGAGCGGAACTCGCCCGCCACCGTTCCGGCAATCGGCACTTCGGTCATCGCGCCCGGCGCAAAAAAACGCGATACGGCCCGATCGCCTTTAATCTTTTTCGCCAGCTCATCCTCTAAGTCAAGATCCAGGAACTGCAGCTTTTTGTGAATGTCAATTCCATGACTCAGGCCGAGGCCGCTTTCATGCCATTTGGCGGCCGGGACGAAGTTTTCCGCCCCGGATTCCGCACATTTGCTATTTCTCAGTTTTTTCAATTGGTTAGTAAGATCTGTTGAAGCCGGTGTTTCTATATTTTTCGCAAGTTTTTCCGCATGATTTTCCCCGCTAGAAATAGTGATGACTCCATAGTCCGAAATGGCCGCCCCCGGCATTTCTTTCACCGTTTCATATAATTTGGAGTGCCATGAGTCGCTGGCCCCCCCCCTTGCTTCCTCGCAGCCGAACACTAGCAGCCGGTCCCTTGCGCGCGTCATCGCAACATAAAGCAGCCGCCAATATTCCTCCGTTTTTTGATCCAGGTCGGCGGCCGCCGCGAGCGCGCATGCGTCACTGTCAAAACCGGGGGTCTTGCACAGAAAAAAACCATCTGCGGGCGCCAGCGCTTCGAACGGGTTATGCCGCGTCGCGCTCGAAGGATTCCTTGCCGTATCTATCAGAAACACGACGGGCGCTTCCAGTCCCTTGGACGAGTGAGCGGTCAGTATGCGCACGCCGGATCCTTTTTCCATGTCGCGGCGCACCTCGGCGTCCCCATCCAGAAACCACCGCAGAAATCCGGGAAGCCCGCCCGATTCCGTGCGCCCGTACGACAGCGCCATGGTCATGAATTCGTCAAGCGGCTCCAATGCCGCGCGCCCGGCCGCCGCAATGAACCGCGTTTTGTATTGCCGCAAAATGAGCGAGAAAAATTCGTAGGGCCCGCGCGCGGAAGCCCCTGCCATCCGCATCAGCTCGGCGTATGTGCCGGGCATTTGTTCGGCGACTTCGGCCGAGAGCGGGCGGTCGCGGCGCCTGGTCACGCAAAGATCCTGCATCTGTCGCTCGCTTAGGCGGAAAACCGGTCCCCGCAGCACGAATGCGAGCGCGGCGTCGTTTTGCGGATCATGCGGGGCCAAGGCGAAGCGCAGTATGTTCAAAAGATCCCTAACCGGCTGATAAGACGGCAGATTTATCCGGTCGCTTCCTGCGGCGGGAATATTTCTACGCCTCAGGGCAGACTGGAGCAATCCGGAAAAAGGGTTTCGCCTTTGAAGCAGCACCATTATGTCGGAAGGCGGGATTTTTTCTTCCAAAACGAGTTTTTCGATCTTGCCGGCGACCATATCGACATATTTTCCGCGAGTTTTTTCCAAGCTTTCTCCGTCAGTTTTTTCATATAAAGGGTGTATGCAGGCCATGCCGAAATCAGTTTTCCGCCAGCACTTATGGCTGACATTTTCCGGAAAGCTTCTTATGCCGGCGTTTGCGAAGAAAAAGTCCACGACATCAAGAACCGCCCGAGTTGTGCGCCTGGACTCAGATAGGGGCACAGTTGCATATTGCCGCGATCCCGACACGGATGCCTTTGAGATTTTTTGCGGAATTTCGGCGAACTGCGACGGGCTCGCGCCCTGAAAGGAAAAGATCGACTGCTTGGCGTCGCCGACCGCGAAGAAAGTCCGCGGAAGCGCCCCGGCGCGAGCGTCAAAAAATCCGTCCAGCATCGGTAAAATTATATCCCACATTATTTTCGAATTATCTTGGGATTCATCGACAAGAATATGCTTTATGTCGTAATCCATCTGCGACAGAACCGCCCCCATTCGCGCCGGATCTTCGAACAGAAATTTCGTCCTTAGCAGCAAATCATCAAAATCGAGCAATCCGCGCCTGTTCTTTATGGCTTCGTACCGATCTGCAAAGGCTCCGCAAAGTATCAGGAAATCTGAGGAAGAGCTCAAAATGGCGCTATTTTTGACCCACTGGTCATATTCGTGGATTTTTATGGCATTTTCTATCAATTCGGGGGGGCACTTTTTAAGATTTCTCCGAATTTCTCCTGTTTTCGTCAGGTATTTTTCCCTGTTTTCATAGTCATCGGGACGAAGCGGTTCCACCGTTAAGCCAAGCTGTTTTTTCGTCTTTTCAATTACATAATCCGGAAACTTGAACGACCGCTTCAATACAGAAATGTTTTGGTATTGCTTCAGAATAGATTCCAGCAGACCATCTAGAGAATATTCGCTGGTCTGCCCCACAATATTGTCGAAAGCGGCGGCCATGGCATCCGTTCCCGGCCTGTTCATCAAATCTTTGAACGCGTCTTTAAGCACGCGCTTCTGCTCGGCGCCGCTAAGCAGGCGCCAGGCAGCCGGAACGCCGGATTCCGGCGCGAATCGGCGCAAAACCTCCTCGCAAAATCCATGAATCGTCACTATTTTCAGACGGCCCGGGGAATCCAGAAAATCGTAGAATATGCGCCGCGCATTCATAAGATCTTGATTTGACGGCTGATTTTCATGCGCTATGCCTGTCAGAAGCCCCCGGAGAGACTCGTCGTCAGCGCGGGCCCATTCCATAATCGCGTCCAAAACGCGAATCCGCATTTCCGACGCCCCCGCATTAGTATAGGTAAGGCATAAAATTCCGGGGCGGGCCGCCCCCTCTGGAGCGGCCGAATATTCGCGAAAAAGCAGACGCAAGAGGCGCTGGACCAGCACAAAAGTCTTGCCGGTGCCGGCGTTTGCCTGCACCACTATGCTGAACGTTGGCCGCACGGCGGCCGCCTGCTCGGCAGAAAGAGAAATTTTTCCCGTCATATCAATATTATAGCATAAATATCGGGAATTTTGCAGAGTGTTGTATAAAAATGCTATTTACGGCCGCATGCGACCAAGTCAAATCCCGATCGTGTCGGGAAAACCGCAGATACCGAGCGCGAGCCGCCCGTATCCCGAATTCTTGTTTCTTCCCCTGCCATTCGCGCTCAAAGATACCGTGAATCCAGCCACGACAATAAAAGCGCGAATAGGGAAATGCAATATGATGGCGGTCAAAAAGGCCAGGGGGCCCGGGCATAGTGAAGGCGGAGGCATTGTTGCGAAGGCCGTCGACGATGAAGCTGGCTTAAAGCCAAGGACTTGAAAAAAACAACCGTAACGGATTTATAAATGGTAAGAACAAATCCTTATCCCGCGGTCAAACCGCGGGATTACACTTTTATCTTTTGTTGCGGCCGGCGCAAATGGGAACCGCCTTGTCTGCCATTCGCCGACTGGAATATCCAAACGGGCGCGCAGCGAAAATATGCGGCGCCCGCGCAAAAGATATTGAAGTATTAAGCCGCAGGCTGCGGCAGCCTGCTCCCCGGACTGCGCGGGTATACAAATGGGATGCGGTAACATCTTTCCCAATTGCCGCGACGAATTCTGCAAACAAAATTCAAAATTCAAACAATCCCCCGCCGTTTCTGCGCAGCCAGGCGCGGGCGGCGCCATGCCCCGGACAAAACCGCGCGACCAGATTCCAGAATTCGGCGCCATGGTTCATCTCGGCCAAATGGCAGCATTCGTGAACTACGACATAGCGCATTACCGGCGGCGGCGCAAACGCCAGACGCCAGGACAGCGAGATAGCCCCAGCGGCAGAGCACGAGCCCCAGCGGGACCTGGTGTCCTTGACAGCCAGCTTCTTCGGGCGCAGATCCGGAGGCATGCCCCGCATGATTTCCTTGGCGCGCATGGCGAATTCGCGCTTGATCCTGTCGCGCACGCGGCGGTCCAAAAATTCCGGAGCGCCTCCGACTTCGCCCGCGATTACGGCGCGCCGCTCGCCGAACACGGTCAAGACATCGCCGTCATGTATTTTCATCTGAGATGTTTTTCGCCCAGCCTGGCGGCGATTTTCTCGGCATCGAATCCTGCCGCCATGTAGACATCGGCCCCGGGGCCCGACTGCCCGAACGCGGCGACGCCGACAGTCATGTCGGCGGCGAACGGCGCGGCCTGCGCGGAGGCCTCGATCCATGCGGAGCGTCCGCCAGCAGCAAACCCGCCGATGCGGACGGCGTCGATGATCGGGGCCGAAAATACGGCCGCGCTTACGCCGCGCCTCTCCAGCGCGGACCGGACCGCGAGCCCGAGCGCGACTTCGGATCCGGTCGCCACGATTCGCACGTCCGCGTCGCGCGGACCGGATGCGACATAGCCATGCGCGTCGGCGTCAACGCTTTCCGGAACCGGCGCGAAGGACTGGCGCGACAGAATGATCGCGGACGGCCCGCCGGACTTGAAGTGCTCGGAAACGCACAGGTAAACCTCGCGCAGATTGCACGGGCGCATGACGCGAAGATTCGGAACAAGGCGCAGCGCCGGCAGCTGCTCGACCGGCTGGTGCGTCGGTCCGTCTTCCCCGAGCGCGATGGAATCATGCGAAAAGACGAACAGGACCGGCAGGCCCATCAGGGCGGCCAGGCGGATCGGCGGCCTCATGTAGTCGCTGAAAGCCAGAAAGGTCGCCCCGTATGGAAAAAGCCCGCCCATGGCCAGGCCGTTCATGACGGCCCCCATGGCATGCTCGCGGATTCCGTAATGTATGAAATTGCCGGCCTCCGCATAGGCGCCGGTGCTTGCGGACAGGTCCGCGCTGCCGCCTATGACAAGGCCCGGATTCTTTTCGACCGCCGCCCTGATCACATGGGCGAACAGCTCGCGCGTGGAGGCGGGGGCCGTTTCAAGCTGCGGCATTTCAAACGCTTTGACACGCGCGGGCTTCGCCGGCCTTTGCGGCGCCTTCGACGCGGCCAGCCTCGCCCACATGGGCGCCGCCGCCTCGAACGCCGGCGTCAATCCGGATATAACCCTCAGCCCGTCCGCATATTCGAGCGGCGAGCCGTGGGACGCCGCGGTTCCCTCGCGAGCGGATCCGTATCCTATCACGGTTCTGCACGCGAGCAGCACGGGGCCTTTCTTCTTTTTCGCGATCCCGAGCGCCTTGTCCACTTCCCCGGGATTCATTCCGTCCAGCTCCACGGTATTCCACCCCATGTCGCGGAATTTCGCCGGCATGTCGTCCCTTGTCGCCGGAGCCCCGTCGATAGTGATTCTGTTGTCGTCCCACAGGACTATCAGGTTGCGCAAGCCGCGGTATCCGGCGAGCGAGGCGGCTTCCATCGCAACGCCCTCCATCAGGTCGCCGTCCGAGCATGCGGCATAAACCTTGACATCCGGCGCGGCCATCGCAATTCCGACGGCCGAGGCGAGCCCCTGGCCCAGCGGCCCGGAGGTCATCTCGATCCCCGCGGCAAGGTTGCGCTCCGGATGTCCCGGCATCCCGCCGATTCTGCGGAACAATTTCAATTTTTCGCGCGGCAGCGGGTACCCGGCAAGGTGCAGCACGGCATAAAGCAGAGCAGAGGCATGCCCCATGGACAGAATGAAGCGATCCCGCCCCGGCCAGTCCCCGCGCCTCGGATCAAACCGCAGGTGGTTCGCGTACAGCGCGGTCATGACATCCGCAAACCCGAGCGCCACGCCGGGATGCCCGGAGCCGGCCGTCTGTATGGCATCCAGCGCAAGCAGCCGCGCCGCGTCCGCCATTATCTTCAATTCTTTCTTATTAAACATTTTTTTCCTTTATCGTTTATTATGGTATTATTATACAAC
>JAITBM010000098.1 GCA_031283565.1 Rickettsiales bacterium | reverse complement strand
CTTGGTCCACTCTTTACGCTTGTCATTCTGCGGCTTTCTTTCCCCTCGGTATCATCCCGCGGCTCCCTTTCTCTCGGTGTCATCCCGCGGCTTGGCCGCGGGATCCAGGTAATAACGCGAGCGAAGCGAGACTTATTTTTGTAACGGCAGTGCTTTTCCTATTTTGTCGCGCGGCTTTGCCGCGCGTTCCCATGACCTGGATCCCGCGGGACCTTCCACGGGGCAACACCTTTCTATTGACAACGGGATGATGGATTGCAGACTTGACAAAAATATAATATGTTTGTAGTATATAATAAAGGATTGTCAAAATGATTCCAAAGTTCAAAGTATTAGACAAACATGAAGTTTTGGGTTTATTCAAAAATGACGAAAAGCGCCTGATGGGTGAAATAGATGCCGCTTTCGGCAAAAAAATCGACGCCTTGTCTCTGTCGGAAGCAGACAAGCGCGACATTCGGGAAAACATAGCCAAAATCGTTGGCATTTCGCGCCAATACATATCAGGAGTCGAACAGCGCCTGCTGCATCCCGCGAATTATAACACGCAAGATTCCGATGGTATGCGCGAAGAAATCATAAATCAATTCGGCGGCCGGAACTGGTTGCGCGAATTGGGCATCGAGACAGGATCGTCGAAAAGCGCCGGCATGTACAGGGATGGCATAATTAATGCCATTTTGGACGGGCCAAGCCCCAGGGACGACATAATATCCTATGTCGGAACGATATACCTGGCCGCGTCGCTATATGATGGCAAGATCGAAAATGCGGTCCAGGCCGGCATGCGCTGGCGCGGCGAGGCAAAAACTAGTTTCCCAGCCGTCTTCGAAAACAGGCCCACAATATGGATTCGGGTTCCGCAAATGCATGCAAATCTGGCCCGGACGCAGGATTTATTCGCTGAAATCGCCGGCGCCGTGGACGGAGTGGAAATTTCTGTCGGCAACGAAGCCGGGTCATACCGCCTGAATTACAAATTTGCCGGGGACGAAAAAAGCAAAAGCGAGCGCCTTGTGGCATTCCTTCAAAAAGCCGTCGAAATACTGAGCGCGGGCCTGCCGGTCGATTTTTCCGATGCCGAATTCATAAAGTTGTTTTTGCATGAGCCGCGCGGCCTGCTGGCGATCGCCGGATTGAAAGAGCTTAAAAGGCGGCGCGGCGAGACGAAAAATCCTCAAAACAAGTGGATTTTGAACGTTTTTTCCAACAATCCTCTCTTGCTGCTGCATATCGGGGTTGAAATCAGGAACCATGCTGATTTTAGTCCGGACATGACGCCGGAAACATTCAAAGCCATGTTTGAATCCGCCGTGGACGATCTTGCCGGAAAATACAAGTCTTTCTCTGCATCCATCGGTGCGGCGGTCCTGAAAAATGAAATTGACAGTGGCGCCGAGGCGATCGACCTGCTGGCATTTTCCATAGATCCGCATCAGATCGCGGTTCAGTCGACATATCAGGACTGGCAAAGCTGCATGCACGCGCTGAGCGGAAATTTCCATCATATCGAGCACGACATAGCCCTGGGAACCATTATCTGCTACGGTTGTTGCTCCAATGATCCGGCGCACAAGCTCGTGCGTTGCTCGCTGAAGCCGTGTGTCAATGATATCGGGGACGTGGCGTACCGCTTTTCAAAGGAATACGGAATTTTATTCGACGGGTTCCGCAAAATAGTGACTGATGCGTTCAAGTCGATCACTGGCGCCAGGGAGCCGTTCGGAATGTACAGGCTTCGCCCCGGCCTGTATGCCGACGGAATGTCGAAAGTTCTGGTTCTGGACGAAGACAGCGATGACGAATGGCGCAAAGCATACGGCCTGAAATACGTGCCGTTCAAGAAAATGCCGCCTCGCCTGATCGACTATGATTTTGCCAAGAGCGCGATTGAGAATGATCCGCAGATGCGCATAAGCATGGTTCCGGAGCGCATTTTGGACGAGCATCCGGACCTATACTCCGCGTACCTTTGCCGGCAGCCTGATTTTTACAATGTGCCGAAAAAATACTGGACTTTCGAAGCGGCGTCAAGGCATAGCCTAAAAGACGTGCTCAGGCATTACAATGACAAGCGGTATGATTTTCATATAAGCATTGTCAAAAGGCTGCTGATCGCTTTTCCGGATCTTGTCAAAAAATACGCGCACGAAGGGCTTTGGTTCACTTACATTCCGGAAGAAATAATGAAAAAAGCTCTGACCAGAGATAATGTAAAGGCTATATTTGAGAACAATCCGAACAAGCTGCTCCGCGCAGTCGCCTCAAATAACGAGACGCCTTATTACAGCCATGTCATGGACGCAATGGACGCGCATCCGGACCTATGGGCCGCGTATCTCGAAAGCGCGCCGGACTTTATGAATGCGCCGAAGAAATACTGGACGGCCGATTTGGTCAGAAAACATGCCGGGCAGCGTTCCTGGCGGCACATTCTGCCATACGGATATGACAAGGATGACGGCCTGGCGAAAATATTAACGCAGCTGCCGGAGCTGATTCCCGAATATGTGAGAAGCAACGGATTGAGACTGATCGCGTCGCGTAATCTGGCGGATATCGGCTATGATCTGGCAAAAATAGGGATGGAGCATTCCAAGTATAATCTTGCCCATATTCCTGAAAATGTGTTAAAAGAGCATCCGGAACTTTATGGGCTATGGCTCGAGCAAGCCGGCAGCGACACGCCTCTGCCAAAGTTTTACCGGCACGACGAAGAGCAAAACAGGCATGTTGCGGAAAATATTGCGCAAAATGCGCAGGCTTCCGTCGGCTGGCATGTTGCGGAAAATATTGCACAAAATGCGCAGAGCGTCAGGGGGTTGAACAAGATGGCCGGAAAAATAGCCGAAGCGTATCCGGATCTTCGCGGCGCGATAAGGCAAAGATATTTGCAGCTGATGGATGCGCCCGCTGCGATTGAGGATGCGCGCTGTGCGCCTGCCCCTTTCGGTTGGCTATATTGCGGGACCGATTCTTTCAATCAGGATATCGTGTTCAAGGCGATTCATGGATCGATAGATGCCGCGAAGCAGATTGCAATGCAAAATGGTTCGGATTTGGGTATTCAGATTGAAATATACAAGACGCATCCGAGGCTTCAGAGCCTGGTATTGCAGTCCGTTTCCGATGGCGCTTGGCAAAACATGACGAAAGAGCAGGCGGATATTCTTATCGACTGCATGAATCTGGACGACAGGGGCGATGTCTTGGCGCTTGTCTCAAAACTTCGGTGCGAAAGGAAACTGTTTATGGGCGAAGATGTGGAAATGCGCTTGGCAAAACGCCTGGCCGGAGCGGGAAAAATGACGGTTTATGATTGCGAGAGCATAAAATCCGAAAAGGTCCTGGCAGACAAACAGGCGCCGGATGCCGTTATGGCGAGCTTTTACAGCCAGGAACATCCGCGGGATGGCAAGGCCGTAAGCAAACTCATAAACGCGATTCCGGAATCCGTCCGCGGCGATTTGCCGAAAAAAATAAAAGGAAGCAGCTTGCAAACAGCGATGCGGTGTGTTCAGGGGAGGGCCGGAAAGATTCCGGCGGCTATTGCGGAGAATATAAAAGACAAATCGGGGCAATTGAAAACCGAATTTGCCAAAGTCAAAAAGAAGTTGCAGGCCAAAATAGCGGGCTTCTGCGAGATGAATATCAAAACTGGCGGCCGATAAAGAAAATATTGCGCGGCCTCCGCTATGTTTTTCATCTGTCCGTGAAACGACAGAAGCTTGTGGCGATTTTCAGCGTGGAAATTGTTGCTTGGCGCGGACTCGTGCGATAAAAATATTCAATGGCGGAGAAGGGGGGATTCGAACCCCCGGCGCCCGCAAGGGCGCGGCTGATTTCGAATCAGCTACAATCGACCGCTCTGCCACTTCTCCGCATGCGATTATATCCGATAAATTTGTTTTTGCAAGCTTTTTGCGCTGGATTTTGGCGGCGTTTTATGGTATGATTTTCGCAAGAGGAGCGTAGGCTGAAAAAAATCGTTGCTATTTTTGCCGTCATTTTCTGCCAGGCTGCCGCGCGCGGGGCAACGGGCGGGGGCGATTTCCAGATCGCGGCGCAATTGCTGAATGCCGCCCGCAAGGGCGACGTGCAGGCCGTGGAACGCATAGTCAACAGCGGCGCCGACATAAACTATACCGACGGCACGGGGCTTTCGATCGTATGCACCGCGATCATGAACAACGACCTCAAGGCCGCGCAAATCCTCCAGGTTTACGGCGCGGACGCATCCAAATGCGACGCCCAGATTCGAAAGTATCAGAACAAGCTGCCAAAGGAAAACAGCGGGGGTTTGTTTTCCGGCCTGACGAATGCCCAGAACATGACATTGGCCGCCGGCGGGGCGGCTCTTGTCATTGGAGGGGTTGCGCTGCTTGGAGGCGAGTTCTTCGGTATTGGCGGCGGCAATGGAGAATCAGCAAGCGGCAGCGGAGCCGAAGACGGACGGGGCACCGGCGGGGGCGGGGCTAGCACAGGCGATGGATTCAAAAGCTTGGCTTCCATTCCATACAGCCTGCAGGAATGGAATACGGCCGATGGCAAAGCGAAGGATTTCGACCTGAACGCCGCGATGAATTTATACAGCGGCAACGGAGCCGCCAATGTCACCAATGATTTCGAATATATGTCCGGCGGCGGATTTCAGAATTACCTGCTGATAACCGGCGGCTATGCGTCTCTGGCGCGGGGCTATTTCGGGCAGATAACGCCGCGCAATTCCAGCACGAACGCGCCGCTGCCATTGAGTCAAACCTATGCGCCGATATCGGTGGCGCTGATAACGGCGAACGGGGTCAATCTGACCGGCACGGCAGCGAACAGGACCACTACGCATGTATCACCGTCCTGCATAGATTATTCCAATCAGCAATGTGTGAATACGGTGCAGACTTACAAGAATTTTGTGAAAGTTAACGACACCTTGGTGGAAACAACAACGGGCTATGATTGGTCGGATGCGGGCAGTGTGTTCAACAGTGCCGCCGATTTTGTGAACGACTCGCTGCTGGCCAAGATAATAATCGGCGGCGACGGCGAAGAACATGATAGCGCGGATTTTATAGGATACATGCCGAAAGGGCAGCTGCAGCTATACCGAACGGGCGGCGGCAAGAAATTCAAAACGAATCTTGGCGCAGTGGCATCCGGTTTTTTTAATGCTGCGGCCGAGACGATTACTTATACCGACGGCAGCAGCGTGCAGCAGACCATTTCAAACGCGGTTTGCGAAAGCGAC
>JAITBM010000077.1 GCA_031283565.1 Rickettsiales bacterium | reverse complement strand
TATTATGAAATGCGTCAGACCCGACAGCGCTGCCCGCCCGGTTATCGTCCAGTGCGGATCCGCCGTTGTCGATCCCTTGTCCGGTATCAGGACCGAGCATATCGAATCTATGTACAAATCCCTCTGCTCCATCTGGAATGGGACATGCGCGGAAGACAACGGGTTCCACGACGGATAGAATATCCCCCGCGCCGGATCATCCAATCCAGCCCAGTTCATTATGAAAACAAATCCTTTCTGCGCGCACCATCCGGAAGCTATCTGTTTCAATTCCGGCTTGGGATCATTTATGATCATAGACACATTTTCAGCGCATTCAAATATAGTCGGCACAACCACCCCGGCGGTCTTTCCGGTTCCCGGAGGCGCCACACACAATGCCGACAGTGTTTCCGGCATTTTCAGCGGCTTTTTCTTAAAATAACCCAGAACTATAATGAAGCCGTCGAACAACTTCATCCTGCGTATGTCCGCAATGGTCGCCTTTTTCGACGAGCCTTTGTTGTACTGATCGGTCCCGTAGGGATTCAGCTCCGTCTCGAATGCGTCGTTTCGCAAGACGTAATAAAAAATTAATGCCACGAGCGGCGCGACCGTCGGCAAGTCCGTGCGGAAAAGCATGCGTCCAAGCCAATACGGGGTTTCAGCCAGAATAGAAAGACCGTACGATTTCACCACATTATGCCAAAAGACCAGCAGCCATCTCTGCGTCGCGACCGACCAGCCATAGCGCCACACATGCTCTATGCAGAAAGCCGCGCCCAAAGCCACATAAGTCAGAATAAAAACAAAAACATTCCAACGGATCCGCCAGAACATCTGGCCCATCGCGTCCTGCTCGTGCGGCTCGTATTTCTTGGAATTGAATATTCCAAGGCCCTTGCCCTTGCCTGTGTACGATAAAAAAGGCTTTTTCTTGTCCGCCATGGCCATATTATAACATTTTATCTAGGGATGTGGAATAGGGAGTGATGAATATTGCAGAGGGTGGAAAAATGTGCTATTTTTCATCGAATGATTACCAGACTGACGCTGACAAATTTTCGAAACCATCAGACTTTCCGCATAGACGCGGCGGGATCAGTTGCGCTGGTTGGAAAAAATGGCACAGGCAAAACCAACATTTTAGAGGCCATATCTCTTTTGGGCGGCGGGATCGGGCTGCGACATGCCGCAAGCTGCGACATAGCCCGTTTCGGCGCCGACGGATATGCCATTGCCGCAACATTGGCCTCGGGCGATGAAATAAGCGTTTTCTGGGATTTGGGCGCCGCGCACAGGCGAGCGAAAATAAACGGGAAGGCCGCGCCGCTTTCCGACTTGGCGAAAATCATCGGCGTCGCATGGCTGACCCCTTTCGAAGACCTTTTGTTCGCAGGCCCGGCCGCAGCAAGGCGCGGATTTTTCGATAACCTTGCCGGATCTGCCCCCTCTCACGCCGGACGGGTTGCAAGACTTGCCAAGCTGTTGTCCGAACGCGCTTTCGCGCTCAAAAACGGACACGATGAGCATTGGCTAGACGCCATAGAAAACAATATAGTTTCCGTTTCCGTCGCCATCGCCGACGCGAGAGTGCGGTACGCCGCAGAGCTGAACCATTTTCTGGATGGAGAAATCGGCTTGCTTGGCCTGTTGGAGCAGAAAATTATCGCAGGGCAAAAAGCGGCCGATATCGAGAATACATACAGGGACTATTTGCGCGAAAACAGGCTTCTTCTTGGCGACAAGCAAGTCATTGACGGCGCCCACAAGACCGACTTCATCGCGTGGAATGCAGAGCTCGGGCTTGCCGCCGACAAGACTTCTTCCGGCCAGCAAAAGTTGATGCTTAATCGGATCGTCATTGCCAGCGCAAAACTCGCGCGGGCAAAAAATCCTGATCGACCCGCCGTCATACTTTTAGACGAAGCGGATTCGCACTTGGACGCCGCTGCGCGAAATCATCTATTTGTTGAGCTTGCGGGCGCCGAGGCACAGGTCTGGATGAGCGGAACCGACGCGCATGCGCTGAATATGCCGGACGCCGCAGTATGCGATGTATGATTTCAAAACGCAATTGAATTTATACGATTTTATTTTTTGCTCGGAGCACAATTTAGCCAAATCAGCGGAAAGAGCTTCATCACCGGACTTCAGAAACCTGTTCTTTATATGTCAGCAATCTTTGAGCAGGGTCGGTCGAAGCGCACTGTATCTTTGGACCCTGCGTATCGCCGCCGCGCCGCTATTGGTTCTTTCGCATGCACAAAAGACATAAAAAATGCCAGTGATTCGAAATATATCGCAAGCATTGTACTATAAATACAAGGCAAAGCGCCGTCTGACAATCAAAGTCTTTTTAATCGCGTTTTCTTGCTGAAGACTATGTTCTCTGCAGATCAATACCACTTGCGTCATTTCGGATTTACGGGAGCCCAGGACTCATATTTCACAATGAAAAATACCAACCATGCTTGATGATTTGAGAGACAACCAGAGCAATATAAATTCCGCTGAAATTAGCCATAGAAAATTTGTAATAGTTGGGCGAGGGGATAGGAACAAGATATAAACGCATGGCTGTAGAAATTGCATCACCATCCCCACACTTCTTTTGCGCGATGCTATCAGGGTTTAATCCGTCCATGCTTATTGCTACCTGAATTGCGCCGGCATGGCTGCGCAATGACCCCCTCTTTTTTTAGGACTCAACGACGCCTTGCGGACGGGGTTGCAAATAATAAAAGTTGTAGGTATAATTCGCTCACGGGCGTTTAGCGCAGCGGTAGCGCATCTCGCTTACATCGAGCAGGTCGGGGGTTCAAATCCCTCAACGCCCACCATTTAATTTTTTTCGAACATAATCCGTTCCGGATAGCCAGCGCGAATTTTGCAAGCAGAATTTTTTATGATAGCATGCGGGCATGAAAAATACTATAAAACTTAAATGTGATTTCGTATTTGACGACAATCTCATCATTCATGCAAAGCCATTCGCGATAAAATTTCGACCTAAAAAGCATGACAAAAGCCAGTACGCGCTTATCGCAAGCAAGCGGTCGTTCCCCAAAGCGGTCGATCGAAACCGAATCCGCAGGGTGTTCCGCGCCTGGTTCGCCGTTTCGGAACGTCCGGCTGCATTCGACATCCTCATTATCGCAAAGGCGCCCATGATAGGAATCGAATGGCGCAACGGATTGCATCTGTTGCAGCAGGCTTTCCGCAGCATGAAGTCTCCGGGCCGGGCCAGATTGTCGAATTCGTACGCCCACCCGGCGCCCAGAGGGATTGACATGCCAGCAAAATATGGTAGAATGCCAAAGTGTAAAAAGAGGTTTTGAATGTCAGAACGTGAAATCGCGCGCGTCGCAAAATTGATGAACGATTTGGGACTGTTAGAAATTACCGTCGATTCTTCCATCCTTTTCGGTCTCGTCAAAGCGAAAATTCATCTGTCAAAGCAACAATTCGCCCATCCCCATTTCAGTGCTCAGACTCCGGGGGGCGGCGCCGATTTCTATTCGGGCGCGGTGCCTGGGGCTTTTTGCGCCGCTACGCCGCCCGCCGCTCAGCCCGAAACCGGAGCGGTGCTGTCCCCGATGGTGGGGGTTGTCTATCTGTCTCCGGATCCGGACTCCAAGCCGTTCGCCCAGGTCGGGGCCCATGTATCCAAAGGAGACACGCTCTGTCTGGTTGAGGCCATGAAAACCTTTAATCCCGTCAAGGCGGACCGCGACGGGATCGTGGCCGATGTCCTTGTCAAAGACGGGGACACCGTTGAATTCGGAACACCGCTTGTGACGATAGGATAGAGCTTCATGAAAACCACAGCGGGGCTGAAAATAAAAAAAGTGCTGATCGCAAATCGCGGCGAGATAGCGTTGCGCGTCATTCGCGCATGTAAAGACATGGAAATCGAAACTGTGGCAGTTTATTCCACAGCCGATTCCGAGGCAGTCCATGTCGCATTGGCCGACGAATCCGTCTGCATCGGCCCGGCAGCCGCCAAGGATTCTTATCTGAACGAGGCGGCCATTATCACCGCCGCCCTTCTCACAAACTCTGACGCGATTCATCCGGGGTACGGATTTTTGTCCGAGCGCGCCGACTTCGTCAAAAAGGTCGAGCAGCACGGCATAATTTGGATCGGACCATCCAGCGAAACTATCACAAAAATGGGCGATAAAGTAAATGCAAAAAAGACTGCAATCGAATGCGGACTTCCCGTTGTGCCTGGCAGCGACGGAGCCGTCGCCTCACTTGAAGACGCCCTGTCGTGGGGAGAAAAAATCGGGTATCCCGTAATGCTGAAAGCCTCGGCGGGCGGCGGCGGGAAAGGCATGAGGCCCGTGTTTGCCGCTTCTGAAATGGCGGAGGCTTTTTCACTTACCAAAGCCGAGGCTAAAAACGGATTCGGAGACGACACGCTCTATATGGAAAAGCTCCTGCTTCATCCGCGCCATATCGAATTTCAGGTCATTGGTGACAGTTTCGGCAATGTAGCTATTGTAGGCGAAAGAGACTGCTCGCTTCAGCGCAAGAATCAAAAAGTTCTGGAGGAATGCCCCGCCGCAATGGTTCCCGCAGACGAGCGCGCTGAAATGATCGAAATCTGCCGGGCGGCCATCAACAAAATGGGCTATGTAAATGCCGGAACTTTGGAGTTCATGTATGAAAACGGAAAATTCTATTTCCTTGAAATGAACACCCGTCTGCAAGTCGAACACCCCGTTACCGAACAGGTTTACGGCGTAGATCTGGCCGCCGAGCAGATTCGCGTCGCCTCCGGCGAACCGCTTAGTTTTTCACAGGAAAGCTTAACGCCGCGCGGACATGCCATCGAGTTGCGCGTGAACGCCGAAGATCCTGAGACTTTCGTTCCAAATCCGGGAAGGCTGACGCAATTCGCCGCGCCCGGGGGACTCGGAGTGCGCGTTGACTCTGCCGCATATCCGGGCTATAAAATTCCTCCGAATTATGACTCTATGATCGCCAAGGTCATAGTGTGGGCCGCCGATCGTGATTCCTGCATTGTCCGCGCACGGCGGGCATTGTCCGAATTCCGAATTGATGGCGTTAAAAATACCATTCCCCTACAAGCGCGATTGCTTGACAATGCCGATGTCCAAGCGGGGCATTTCGACAATCACTGGCTTGAAAGATTTCTCAGATAGGGGACGCTTTTATATGTCGTTGCGAGCCCAACCAGCAAAACTCAGCTAATTCAGCCACAATTTTGTCGCATAATGGCAAGCGTTAAGAGCGTCTTTTTCAAGACGACCGGTGATATGGATTGGACGACTGACTGTATTTTATCACAAGCGGAAGACTTTCCCAGCCGAGCGCCGTAGCCAAGCCCCGCCTTAAATACCGTGTATAACTTTCCGGTATTTCGCTGGCGCCGCCGACGTTTATTGTTATCTCGCCCATTCCCGTCTGCGAGGCGAATTTTATTTTCATTGGACGCTTCAGTCGCGACATCGGGGGTTGCTTTTCGAGTACTAATTTTTCCAAGATCCTATTCACAAATGATGTCGGCGCACGCTCGCTGGACTTGTCTATCAGGGCGAACAGGCGCTTCATCATATTGTTTACGCCCACGCCAGTTTCGGCGCTTATCGGCAATATCAGCGGCCTTATAATCTGACTGTGACTGCCGGCAAACGCATGTTTCAATTGCAGCAATTTGCCCGAGCGTTCCTCAATCGGCACAAGATCCCATTTGTTCAGCGCAACGCATAAAATTTTACCGGCGTCAAAAATGCGCCCCGCTATTTGCGCGGCCTGCTTTTCTATGCCGCCCCGCGCGTCGATCATTAGAATCGCAGCGTCCGCGCAGGCCATAGCGTCCAGCGCCTTCAGCGCCGCGAGCGTTTCCACATCGTCGCTTACGCGCGATTTTTTTCGCAGGCCGGCCGTGTCTATTATCATCGCTTCGCGACCAAGGATTTTTGCCGGTATTCGTACTGCATCGCGCGTTATTCCTGGCTCGTTCCGCACCAGGACGCGCGGTGCTTTGGCAAGAAGGTTTATCAACGTTGATTTGCCGACATTCGGCACGCCCATCACTACTATGCGGATTCTGTACTCCTTTGCGGGAGCGGCTCCTCCGCCCAAGAGGGCAAGCGCTTCACGCAAGCCAAGATTATGCTCCGCAGACACGGGCAACGGCTTTCCGAATCCCAGCTTGTAGAATTCATGCAAATTATCCCCGGCCGATTTCACATCGCTCTTGTTCGCCAGCAATATCACATTTTTGTTCAGTGCGCGGATTCTCTTCGCCCATTCCGTGTCCATCGGGTGAAGCCCGCTTTTTCCGTCCACCACGAACAAAATAGTGTCTGCGCGTTTCGCAGCTTCAAGCGCCAAGTCCGTCGCCTGCCCAAGCAATTCCTCCGTTTGGTCCAGCCCCGCGGTGTCCATGAATATCAATGAACCGCGCGAACCCTCCACCATGTCGCGGGTGACGCCGGGCCGGTCATGCACTAGCGCATCCCTGCTGCAGGTGAATGCGTTGAAAAGGCTTGATTTGCCGACATTCGGGCGGCCCAGTATTGCGATTCTCATCTTTTTATCCTTGATTTTTCATTTATTATAAATCAAAATTAGCCAAAAAGAAAGGCGCTCGTAATGTTAAAAATTCTATGCTCCATTCCAAGGCGTGCTTGGCTGGTTCTTACCAGACCAGAGCGATTCTTCAAAAAAATTGTTGTCGATGGCAGCTTTGAAGATGCAGTCATAAAGGCTTTTCTTTATGGCATGCTGGGCGGGTTTGCGATTTTTGTCATTAGCCTGATCGGCGGCGGCGCAATTCACTTCGGCGGATTTTTCGTAAAGATTTTCGTCTACCCCATAGTCGCCGTCGGCGTGCTTTTTGCTTTCGCCGGACTGATGATGCTTCTGTCCGAAATCACAGGCGGAAACCGGGATTGGGAGCTGGCTGTTAAGGGCGTATCCAGCATATTTTTCATGTATCCGGTTATTCTTATCGTTGATTCTTTGGCTTGGAGCTGCGCTTCGCTCTGGCTGATAAGCATATTTGTTGACGGTTATGTCTTGTTTCTGCTATATAATATCGCCTATCATTGCATGGGCGGGAAAAAGTTGGCGGTTTTGGTCGCAATAGGCGGGATTGCCGTTCTGCTCTGTTCCATTTATGGGTCAGGGTACGGAGCTTTATGGCTTGCGGCCAAGAATCACAGCGTTGCCTGCATTTAATTTCGGCCGCTTCTCCCCCTTTATTCTAAAAAATATGCCATTGCAAGACCTGATCGCGGGGAGATGACTCCGTTAAGAAGATGGCGGGCCTATGATAATTTTTTTCAACAACAATTCGTTCACTGCCTTCGGATTTGCGGAGCCGCCGGTCGCTTTCATAACCTGTCCAACGAAAAATCCAAGCAAACCAGTTTTTCCAGCGCGGTACTGCGCCAGCGCATCCGCATTCGCCGCAATCGCTGCATCTATTGCAGCTTCGATGGCCGCGGTATCGCCCGATTGCCTGAATCCGTATTTTTCCGATATTTCGCGCGGACTACCCGCTTCCCCGGTTGTCATTTTTGCAAAAATATCCTTGGCGTTCCGACTTGATATTTCATCCGATAACAGCATGTCTACCAATTCTGCCAGATGCTGGGCCCGCATTTCATACTCAGGGATCGCCGCCAGATCACCCAAAATCCAGTTCGCAGCATGCTTCGCGCGTCTAGAATTGCCGGCAATCACAGATTCGAAAAATTCCCGCATGCTACTGTCTTCGCCTATGCGATTTGCATCAATCGCGGCCAGCCCAAAGTCCGCATAGCGCTTTCTTCGCGCTGATGGAAGTTCCGGCAATTTCCGCCGCTCCACCTCTATTTCTTCTCCGGTTATTATCAACGGAAGCAGGTCCGGGTCAGGAAAATATCGATAATCCAGCGCGTCCTCTTTCGAGCGCATCACGCTTGTTGTTCCCTCCGCCTGGTTGTACCGCATAGTGTCTTGGCTGACAAGGCCACCGGATTCATAGATTGCTATCTGGCGCTTAGCCTCATATTCTATCGCCGATTTTATGAACTTGAACGACACCATGTTTTTCGTCTCAGTACGCGTGCGAAATTCCATAGAGCCCGCAGGACGCACTGATACGTTCACATCCGCCCTCATAGAGCCCTCTTCCATATTCGCGTTCGAGATCCCCAGGGCGCGCGCAATGGACCTTATTTCGCGCAAATATCTTTCAGCTTCGCCCGGCGACTCGATAAACGAATTTTCCGCGCCCGGCGCCGTATCCAAAAAGGTTACAATCTCCAGCAACGCCACGCCCGCACGATTCAAATCCACATAGGTCTTATTAGGGTGCGCATCGTGCTTGGCCTTGCCGGCATCCTGCTCAAGATGAGCTCTTTCGATAAAAACTTTTTTGGGCTCTCCGTCTTCGCCTATTATTTCAATGCACCCGCGCCCGACTATCGGAGGCTCATTCGCCGGCTGACTTATCTGATAACCGCTCGGCAGATCCGGATAAAAGTACTGTTTTCTTGCAAAGCGCGACTTTTTCGAGATTTCCGCGTTCAGTCCAAGCCCCATTTTAATTGCCTGCCTCACACATTCTTTATTAAGCGACGGAAGCATTCCCGGCATAGCTGCGTCAATGGCCGACACCTGCGTGTTCGGCTGAGCCGAAGGCTTGTAGTCTGCAGATGCGGAAGAAAACAATTTCGACTGCGACAAAAGCTCTATGTGAGTCTCAAGACCTATCACAAGCTCCCAATCTCCGGTCTTGCCCTTTATCAGATACGCCATTCATTCCCCCATTATTCTTGTCGGGCGATTGTCCAACGCGGCAAGCTTTTCTATTTCCCGCGCGAAATGCAAAACCGAAAAATCGTCGAACCGGCGCCCTAATACCTGCAAGCCCAGCGGCAAGCCATCGCCCGTCCTCCCGCATGGGACCGAACAGGCCGGTATTCCTGACAGATTCATCGCCACCGTGAATAGGTCCAATGCATAATACTCCATCGGAGACAAATCGCTGTTCAATGGAATGGCCGGGCCGCTACTGGCCGGACAGATGATAAAGTCGCATTTTTCAAAC
>JAITBM010000047.1 GCA_031283565.1 Rickettsiales bacterium | reverse complement strand
AAAAAAGATTCATCATGAATTTGGTCGGGAAATTGCCGGCCTTGATTGTCCTGTTTTATCGTCTGCCCATGCGCGTAAAACGCCGCCGCGAGATAAGGCGGCTTTATTCGCGGCGGCTAGATTTTGTTTTTCAGGACATAGGTGCGGATTGCAGACGACAGATTCTGCTTCGGATCGCGCGCATCGTCTATCTCGCGCACAAGACCCGCCAGCGTCTGCTTTCGCATTTTTGCAATGGACTTCAATTCGTCTATAAATTCCCGCTCCACCGAAAACGATGTCAGGTGTTTCGAAATGCTCACCGATATTTTTTTCATTTTTATCACTTTTATTTGCGGCCGATTTTTTAAGGCTTCGCGCTCATTGCATTTTTCCGACAAGCAGGCAATCCGATATCGCCGCGCCGGCGTCGGCGTAGCTCTTCAAAATTTGCAATGTCAATACATCATGCATATACAAATTGCCGCCTATGTCGGCCGAAAACCAATAGAACATATTCTGGCCCCAAACGGACTTGCCGCGAAGGCCCGCCAAGCCTGCCAGGCTTCTGTTGATTCCGACCAGATTCGGCATGGTGTAGCGCCGGTGCGGGCGCTCTGTTTCCTCTATCGGAAAAACGCAGGAATCGCCCAGCAGCGCCCCGCCGTAATTCAGATAAAATTCCGCCAGAGCCGACGGCAGGACGGACGCCCTGATTTGTTGAAGCGCGGAGTTCGCAAGCTCTATATCGCGCCGGGACGCGGGGGGCAGAAACTTCGCCCCGGATTTTTCAAGATGCGCCGTTTGATCTTCCACTAGCTCCTCCCGCCAAGCTGTGAAATCTGCGCGGCGAATCCCTGCTCCAATCTGTTCGCTGTGGCGTTGCCGCCGTCTGATCCGGAAAGAATATTCGACGAAACATATACCTTTTTCGCCGGATCGGGATAAAAAATCTTGTCCGATCCGATTTGCTCTGCCATGAACAGGTTCAGGTTAAAGCCGTACGGAAAACCCGTGATGAGGAACATGTTGTCAGGCTCTATGCGTCCGCCGTACAATATCGGGCGGCGGAAGCGCACCGCAAGATTCTCGGGGATGCAGCGGGCCGACAGCAGAGACATGAAGTCCTCGCGGCCCAGGCTGATCATGACCAGCTCGTCCATGCTGTCTCCAAGCGATTTCAAGAATTCCGCGCGGGCCGCGCGGAACCGCATGAACCAATCCGGCGGCAGGGGCGTTGAAGCCGCCTCGCATTCCGACAGCGGCATGTCGTCCATCAAAAGTTCGGCGAGTCTGCGCTGCGCGCCGCTTATGCTTGCCATCAGGATCCGCCCTTGTCAACATGCGCCGCCGCAGTGTCCATGAAGTCCGCGAAGGCGGCGAAGTCCTCCCTTTCGGCGCCTTCCAGTGGCCGCGGCCTGTGGGATTTGAAAAATTCGCCAAGCTCGTTTATGTCGTCGAAAACGTTTACCCCCAAAGCGTCCCATATCCTCGCGGCTCCGTCCTTGTTCGATATGCGCCCGGCCGCAAACACAAATGGAAATATATGTATTTTCAATTCCGGATTCAGCACTTCGGAAAAAAGGCTGCTCAGCTTCTGCGCGGCTCCGGTCATGGCCCATGCGGGGGAATCAAAGCTTTTGGAGCCTGAGCGCCACTTGGCGCCCGCCCCCTCGAAAGCCGATATCTCGCCGCCGTCGCCGGCAAGAATGCCGGCAAGGAGCGTCTCGTCCGTGCCGAGCCCCCAGAAATCGAGCTTTATTCCGCCCGCCCTGGGCGCCGGCTTTACCAAAAATCCGGCGGATGACATCATTTGCCGGACACCGTCCGCGATGCTGCGATCGGAAGAATATTCGGATCGGTCCCGCGCGGACTGGACGGAAAGCTCCGCCGGGGCGTTTTTAGGGAAAAAGCTGTTCAGGTTCAGCGACGGCGGCCTCGCGAAGCCGGTGGGCGGCGCTGGTTCTTCGACTGTTGCCCGCATATGCTCTGCGGCCCGCTGCGCGGGCCTTATTTTCCTGTGCCATGGGACTATCAATATGTAAAGACCGGCCAGAAACGCCGCCGGCAGGGCTCCAAGCGACGCATAGAACCACATGTCCACCGCGCCCGTTACTTGCAGCTCGGCCAGATAGCGCCAGTGGGATCGGAATGCGGGGTTAAAGCCCCAGGCCAGATCCAAAAACCAAACTCCGGCCAGCGAAAACGCGCACAGCCACAAAACCGACAACAGCAATCTCTCTTTTCTCATGCGCTCATTATATCAAAATTGGCGCCGAACGCATAACGATGATATAATCATGGAATGCAAGGCATTTATCAAAGACTTTTGCCGCATCTCGCCATAGCCCGCTGGTCGGACGCCGACACGGAATCGATAGTGGCCGACTTGTCGCTGGCCGCCGGGCGGGGGCTGCGCGCCATGTCGGCGGCGGGCGCGGCGGCCTCCGTCGCGGCGGCCCTCGCGCCGTCATCCGTAAAAATATACCAGTTTTCCACAGACGGGGCTCCGTCGCCCGGCATGTCGGCGCAGATCTGGCGCAATCCGGGCGGCGCCGTTTCAGACGGCTCGATCTCCGCCTGTCGGCTCGAAGACATAGAGCATTTGGACTGGGGGCCGATATTGCGTTCAAAGTCCGCATGCGGGGGATTCCTGTTCATGGACTGCGGAGCGAAATACCTGCACAGGCTGTTTGATTTCCTGAATCTTTTGGGCGATTTCAACGGCGAGATCCATTATTGCGGACAGACAAACGATGCATCGATGCTAGAATCTGCCCGCCGGCTGGTGGAAAAAATCCGGCCCGATCTGCTGGAAAATTTTCTGATATTCGTAACGGCCGGATTTTTTAAGAACTCTTGAGCCTTGCAGGATTTCTTGACTTTTCAGGCAAAGCAATATAAAATATGAAAAAGTGTGAATGCAAATAAAAGGTTTTCAAGTTGGCAAATCATAAATCGTCAAAGAAGCGGATTCTGATTACTGAAAAAAGGCGCTCTGTGAATATTTCTCGCAAGAACGCCGTGCGTACCGAGGTCAAAAAAGCTGTCGCGGCAATTGCCGCTGGCGTCAAGGATGCGGCAATTGCCGCAGTAAAGTCTGCCGAAAGCAAGCTGGCCGGGGCTGCGGGCAAAGTCATGCCCAAAAAACGCGCCAGCCGCAAGATTTCCCGCCTATCTGCCGCGGCCGCGAAGTTGTAATATTTTGCGCAAACGGAAGAAATGCATTTTTTGTAATACAAAATTTCTATCAGCCTTTGCGCGAATAATATCGTGGAAAAATTGCGTATCGCATTCCTTGCAGTTTCACAATCAATAAAAGTTGTCTTTGCGGGTTATTCCGCGCTTTTCTTTGATAAATAAAACAAATTATCAATAAAATTCTAAACATGGGTCCGCTCGCGTGGGCGGAATGCGCTGTAAGCCGCGCGTTCATACTACCTGGGCCCCGCGGTCTAGCCGCGGGGTGACACCTTTACTTTATTATTACCGCAGGTGCAAATGGGCAACGCAGAATGACACCTTTTTATTCTAGGATGTCACCACGCGATTTACTTACGGCGTCGTCCCGCGACTTGATCGCGGGATTCAGGTAATAACACGAGCGAAGCGGGGCTTATTTTAGTAACGGCTGTTGGCGTGTCTTGGATGACAGCCCTTCTTTAATTGACAAAAGAATGCGACAAACATTATATAAGATTGGTTTTTGCATTGTGGAAATGAGGCGGATTTTATAAAATGCTCTCAAATGATCAAGAAGGTGTTTTTTGCGATTTTACTTGCCGCCACGCCAGCCCATGCGGCATTGATATTTAACGGGACAGATGTCAAAACTGTAACGTACAACGGCGCGGAACTGACCAATATTGTATATAACGGA
>JAITBM010000025.1 GCA_031283565.1 Rickettsiales bacterium | reverse complement strand
AAATGCGGCGACCGAAACCGGCGCGCCGGACGCAGGCGCGCAAACCGTGCGGGCATTGTTCCGAATCGAGGCCGGCGGCATAGGCGGCATCATCACCCGCCACGTCATAAAATCAGCCGACGAAGCGACAACCCACGCCTCTGCCGTCTGCACGTGGCATTCCCAAAACCTGCACCCGCAGCGCTAAAAAATTCATTGCGCGTTTCCTGCATGCGCCAGCATTAATAAAAAGCTATTTCCCATATGCTTGTCATCGCGCGGCTTTGCCGCGCGCTCGCATGGTCTGGATTTCGCGGTCAAGCCGCCGGATGACAAGCATAAAAGGGGGGGGGCGCAACGATATTTTCCTTGCATGCCCGTCCGAAACTTTTCCCTTTCTTTAATAGCCATGATTATGTTATGTTGCGGCAGGGCAAATATAAAGGATAGGCAGAATGCAAACTGACAACAAATCTAAAAAACGGATTCCCGCAACGCTCGAGCTGGTTTCGCCGCGGGGCTTTTGCGCGGGCGTCGAACGCGCGATAAGAGTGGTGGAACAGGCGCTGGCCACGCACGGGGCGCCGGTGTACGTGCTAGGCGGCATAGTTCACAATGAGCTTGTCATTGGCCGCCTTGCCGAAAAGGGCGTCGTGTTCGTGAAATCGCTGGATGCGGCCGACGCGGCGAAGCCGCTGATCCTGCCAGCGCACGGCGTCGCAAAAGATGTCGAGGCGGCCGCGCGGAAGAGGCACGCCGTCGTAATAGACGCGACCTGCCCCCTGGTCCTCAACGTGCACAGCGACTTAAAGCGTCTAGAGCAAATGGGCGCGGAAATAATAGTAATAGGCGATCCGAAACATGACGAGGTGATCGCCACGCGCGGGCAGATCGACGGACCGTCAATCTGCATCAGAAAAATCGGGGATCTCGACGCGTCCGGCCTTGCCTTTGATGCGAAAATCGGCGTGATCTCGCAGACCACGTTGAACGCCGACTATGTCCTCGACCTGTGCGGGCAGCTGGCGGAAAAGTTCCCGAACATGATAAAATTCGACGGACGGCCCATGGGCAACATATGCAACGTGACAAAAAAGCGCCAGGCCGCCATGCGCGCGGCCGCAAAGGGAAGCGATCTGGCGGTCGTCTTTGGCTCAGCCACATCCAGCAATTCCGTCGAGCTTTGCCGCGAGGCCCGCAATTCTGGCGCAAAAAATGCCATCCTGATACTGGACAAGTCTCAAATGGACTGGTCCCTGGTCGGCCCGGGCAGCAGGGTCGTCGCAACAGCCGGGGCCTCCACTCCAGAGGATCTGGTCCAAGATTGGGCGGCGGAATTCCGCCGGCGATTCGCGCAGGGCGGTCATACCCGGTAAAGCATCCCGGCTTTCCGCCTGTCATCGCGCCCCACGGCCTGACCGCTGGGTCCGAATGGCGGCTTTTGGACGACATTTTATTTTTTAGACCGCGCAATGACAACCATGCAGGAATCTGCATGAGACATCTTTTTTGGGAGTGCAGGGGAATGACGCTTTTCTTTTTTGCCGGACGCCTTAGGCGCGGATTTCGACATCGCGGGTCATTGCGAAAAATTTCCGCGCGCGGGATTGCGGCAGCTCGTCTGCGGGAACCGCCTGCAAATCCCTGACGGCCTTGACAACCGCGGCGCCCAGCAGCTCCATCGCCGTCTGCCAGTCGGCATGGGCGCCGCCGGACGGCTCTGCTATAACTTCGTCTATGACATTCAGCGCGGACAGGTCGGCGGCGGTAAGCTTCATTGCGGCGGCGGCTTCGCCAGCGAACTTGTTATCCTTCCACAAAATCGAGGCGCATGATTCCGGCGCTATGACCGAGTAAATCGCATTTTCCATCATCATGATCTTATCGCCCGCGGCCAGTGCTATCGCGCCGCCGGACCCCCCTTGCCCCACTATGACCGCCACATAGGGCGTGGCGACGGAAAGCCCCGTCTGCATGCTGCGGGCGACGGCGTCGCTCTGGCCACGCTCTTCGGCCTCGCGCCCCGCGAACGCGCCGGTGGTGTCGACAAGCGTTATTATCGGCAGGTTAAAACGCTCGGCCAGGCGCATAAGCCTTTGGGCCTTGCGATACCCTTCCGGATTCGGCATTCCAAACCTATGCTTTTGCCGCGTTTCTATGGTGCGGCCCAATTCATGCCCCATCAGGACGCACGGGATTTCGGCGAAATAGCAAATTCCGCCGATCAGGGCCGGATCCTCGCCGTACAGCCTGTCTCCGGCGAGCGGCGTCCAGTCCGTCGTCATCCCCGCCGCATAGTCCAGAAAGTGCGGGCGGTTTTCATTCCGCGCGAGCTTTACTTTTTCATAGGCGCCGCCGGATTCCCCGGCCGGCTTGTCCCTGCGGGAATGCCGCGATTCCGACGCGGCTGGCATAGCGGGCGCGGAGATTTTCGGCGTCTCCGCCAGGCCGCGCTTTACAAGAATCGGCAGAATCCGCCCGATTTGCTCTTTCAAATCCCGCCTCTGGCACACCAGATCCACCATTCCGTGCTCGTACAAATAGTCGGCCGTCTGGAAATTAGACGGCAGCTTTTCGCGAAGATTCTGCTCTATGACGCGGCGCCCGGCAAAGCCGATCCGCGCGCCGGCCTCGGCGATCTGTATGTCGCCCAGCATCGCGAACGAAGCCGTGACGCCGCCATAGGTCGGATCGGCCAGCACGACGATGTACGGGATGCGCGCCTCGTTCAGCTTGTTCACGCCGGCGGTCGTCCGGACCATCTGCATCAGCGACAAAATATTCTCCTGCATGCGGGCGCCGCCGGAAGAAGTGAATATCACATAGGGCTGCTTTTTTTCTATTGCGCGGTTCATCGACGCTATGATTCCGTCCCCGACAGAGCGCCCCATTGACCCCATCATGAATTCGCCGTTAAGCACTCCGACAATCGCGGGCACTCCGTTTATCTTTCCATCCGCCGCGGCGAACGCGTCTCTCATTTTTGTTTCATCCCGCGCCTCTCTCAGACGGTCCCTGTACGACATCCGGTCAACGAACGACAAGGGGTCATCGGACGCAAACGGCAGCGCGATTTCCGTCCAGTCCTTGTCGTCAAACATCAGGTTGAACCTTTGCTGCGGCGTCATCGGAAACGCATGCCCGCACTTTGGGCACACCCGGAGATTATCACGGTATTCCTTGTAATACACCAGCTTGCCGCAATGGCTGCATTTCAGCCACAGCAGTTTTTTCACAGAGTCGTATTTTTCGCGGTTTCGGTTTTTTATCATGCTTTGCCCCCTTGCAGCAGAGCCGGATTCATTTCCCGCACCAGCTGGGATGACGGCCGGAATTTTACGGTGCGCCCTGCGGCGACGGCGACGCGCTCGCCGGTCCTGGGCCTGTATCCGATCTTGGTCATGCGGGCGCGCGGCGCGAAGACGCCGAAGCCGCGCAGCTCCACCCGGTCGCCGTCCGCGACGGCTTTTATCAGCCGGTCCAGCACGCGGTCGGTTATGGCCGCCGCGCTTTCGGCGCTCATGTTGCTGAACTGCACCTGCACGCTGGTGATCAAATCCGCTCTTTTCATTATGCTCCGATTATAATATGTTTTTTCGCAAAGCGCAAGCGTATTGGCATTGTACCGAATTTTATAATGCAGTGCCGACAAATGAAAGGATCTGTGCGCGGAGCGAGATTTTTTGCAAAAAACGCCCTGTATCAGACAGGCATTCTCATTTGATCTGTAAGCGCCAATTGCCGCACTATGTGCAAAATGCTTTTGGGCAGCACGATGCCGTTTTTTAGATAATGCCGAACGTCATCCGTATCGGCAGGAAAGATGATATCGTGGTTGGACAGATACCGCACTACGCCAGGGGTTATCACCTCGCGCCGGATTTCCATGTCGCCCATTGAAGAATCGTGATTCAGCATGATCAGGTCTATGGTTTTGCCGGGATATTTCTCGCGCAGCGCCGCCATCTTTTGCTTTATCTCGTCGGAATCTGGGCGCAGGTCTAGCAGCACGTTATTGAAGCGCGACAAGAAAAACAAACACACGCTGCCGGCGTATCTTAGCTGTTCGAGCGTCCTTTCCGCCCTGCGCGCGTATCTTTCGCGAATGGCGCCGAATTGCTCGTCGAACGACGGCTGCTCGTGAAAATCGTGATTATATTGCGTCTGCGTCCTGAGATTGAAAAAGCGTTTTCCCGGATTGGCGGGCGGCGCGGCAATCGGCCGGGGGTAGCCGGCATGCCAGTTTTCCGCACCGCAAGGAAAATCCGGCATGTCTTTATCCGTGAAATCATCATGGTTGAAGAAATTGTCGAATCCGTTGCAAAGCATGTCAAGGCGCATATACACCGCATCCTCTGTCAGAGGCGCGGACCAGTTCCACGGCCCGTCCTCGGCAAGCAATCCGACATGTCGCAATACGTCTTGGGTCAAGCATTGCGCGCCGATCGGAATGAACAGATCGTAAGTTTTTGCAAAGGCTTTAGGCAAGATTCTCGGTTGTTCGCCCAACTGTTTTGTTGCCGAATTAAGCAAGTCCATCCGCTCATCCAGCCGCCTAGAGAACTCGGAGATGGCCGTTC
>JAITBM010000079.1 GCA_031283565.1 Rickettsiales bacterium | reverse complement strand
GGGGAGACGTGATAGGCAATTGGACGGCGGATGAAGAGCCATGTAAGACTGCGCTTGAATCGGGTGCGCCGCCATCGCGGCGCGGAGACCCTGAATTTATGCTCCGTCCTTTGCCGCGCCTTGTGTCCGAAATGCTGGATTAATTAAAGCGCGCGGAATTTCGTGATAATTGAGGGGCAAAAAAATCCCTTGCCTCGCCTATGCGTTTTCTGGCATAATTTCCCATAAGATACGCGGGAGCCAGAGAGAGGCCAAGGAGTTTTGCTATGAAAATGGAATTTTCAGTATTCAGACAGGTGCTGGTGAACGCGCTGGGGCATATGCAGTCGATAATAGAAAAAAGGAACACGCTTCCAATTCTCTCAAATGTCAAAATAGAGGCAGGGGTCGATCTGACTCTGACCGCGACGAATGTAGACCTGGAACTGATAGAGCATGTTGCGGCGGATGTCTCCGCGCCCGGTTCGATAACGATACCCGTGCAGTCATTTTACGATTTTGTAAGAAAGCTGCCCGAAGCCGCCCAAATAAAAGTGAATCTTTCGGAATCGGGGGATTTCGTGGTGGAGAGCGGGCGCTCTGTGTTTAGGTTCCAAACCATGCCTGCGGATAACTTCCCGACGATGGTGGCGCCCAGCGCGACGACCAAGTTCGCGATGAATACGGACGATTTGGCCAGATTGGTGAATCAGGTAAAATTTGCGATACCGACTGACGACGTGCGGTATCATCTTGGGGGCATATATTTTCATATAGACGACAGCAAGAGGATTGCGGCGGTTGCGACTGATTCGCAAAGATTGGCGTTTTGCTCGCTGCCCGCGCCAGCCGGCAGCGAATCGATGCCGGCGGTGATACTGCCGCGGCGGCTGGTGGCCGAGGTTGCAAACCTGCTTGGGGATGTGAAAGTGGACGACGTTACCATAGAGCTATCGGACACGAAAGCGCGCTTTGTCATAGGAAGCGCCACGCTGACCAGCAAGCTGGTTGATGCGCAGTACCCGAATTACCGGATAGTGATACCGAAGAATAACGAAAAAGTCGCGACGATGAACACTAAAGAGTTCGTAAATGCGATAGATCTGGTGTCCGCTGCCGGCAATGACAAGACTAAACCGGTGCAGCTGGGCTTTTCTATGAACAGGCTGGTGGCATCCGTATCCAGCAGCACGGACGGCAATTCGGTTGCCGGGACTGAGGAGCTGGATATAGAGTACAACAGCGATGATAAGTTCCAGATATCGTTTAATCTGCGCTTTTTGCTGGACATAGCGGGCCAGATAGGATCGGACAAGATGCAGCTGGTAATGCAGGATCCCCTGTCTCCGACTCTGATAAGATCCGCATCAAGCGATTCGGATTCGCTATTTGTCCTAATGCCCATGCGGATATGATCTTTTCGCAGGGCGGGGGGAACGGAATAAGGCCATGCCAAAAAAAACTAAGAAAAAACGCGTCTCGAAAAAAGAGCAGCGCGCTCGCCTGCGTGTGAGAATTGCCATAGCGGCGGCGGCTATGCTGCCGGCATTGCTTTTTGCGGCGAGAGTGTTTTTAAAATCAGCGGTGCCGGATGCGCGGGAATTTACGATTCGCCCTGGCGCCGGAGTGTCGGCGGTCGCGTGCGATTTGGGGCAGGGGCCTATGTTTATTGCGCTGGTAAATTTGCGCGGGTGCAGGGTGATGGCTGGAACGTATGACCTGCCCGGCGGCGCGAGCGTCTGGCGGATTGCGCGTATGCTGGCGAATGGCGAGATAACCACTATATCGGTAACTATTCCGGAGGGGCAGACAAGCCGGCAGATAGCCCGCCTGCTTGGAGCGCCCGATGACGCGGCCGACTATGCCGACGGGTCGATGTTCCCGTCGACTTACATAGTTTCCAAGGGAGCGGGCCCGCATGCGGTAATGGATATGATGAAAAAGAAAATGGACCAGGTCCGCGGCGATTGGGAAAAAAGCGGCGCGAATCCGCCGGCTCCGCTGAAAGATTGGCACGATGTCATGACGTTGGCCTCCATAGTGCAAAAGGAAACCGGCAAAACTGCGGAAATGCCGCTGATAGCGGGCGTGTATCTGAATCGTCTGCGCCGTGGAATGCGCTTGCAGGCAGATCCGACAGTGGTGTACGCGCTGACGGGCGGACTCGGAGATATGGAGGGGAAACGGCTGTGGTCGAACAATCTGAAAATAGACAGCCCGTATAATACGTACCGTAATTCGGGATTGCCGCCAGCGCCAATCGCCAATGTTGGAATGGATGCGATAGAGGCGGTGCTGAGGCCCGAGGAATCAGATTATTTATTTTTTGTCGCAGACGGGACCGGGGGGCACAAGTTTTCGAAAACTCTGGCCGAGCATAACATGCACCGCGCGAATTGGCGCAAGATCCGCAACTAGCATCCATGCAGGTCTAATATATCCACGATCAAGCACAGCTTACCACGCAATATTCGCGCATTTTTTATGCCAAAGCACGCAAGCGATTGACGCGATCCGCCCTTCGGCAGCGACTTGCGCGCCACGTGCGGATTTGCCTATGTTATAAAAATTTGCATTTTTATGACATATATGCGAGAATTGGCGCAAGGAACTAAGGAGAAGAATAATGAAGAAAACAATATTGTCATCATTGATGGCCATCTCGGTTGCGGCGGCTGCAAATGCAGGCGGTTTTTATATCAGAGGAATAGTGTCGAACACTCTTGACGGCGATAACCGCCATGTCGTCTGGAATGCAAGCGGCAATGTTGCGACTACCGCTGATAGAGATGCGGGCTGGGATCTAAACGGAATAATAGGTTATAAATTCGATAACATTTTGGCCGGCGGATCGCTTGCGATAGAGACGAATGTGTTGAGCTGGAACCTAAACGGCAATCATTCGGCGGCGTTGTTGCCGCCGACGGGTTTTGTTGCCTATTATATGCCTAAGGTAAAAGGCAGGCTTGTTCCGTATGCGGGTTTCGGCTTGGCGAATCTAATGTATGATTATGGCGACACTTCAAGCTGGGGCATAAATACGAACTGGATTGCAGGTTTGGCATATAATGTAAATAGCAAGATAGCACTCAGCGCGCAGTACGATTATGGTTATGGCCGCCATGCGAGCTGGAACGACAATATCGGATGGGCAGACTCGAATCATTCGCATGTAGTTTCCGCCGGCGTATCTTATGCATTTTAAGACGTTGCTTAGATCTTTGTCAGCATAAGCACCTGTTCGCGGGCCCAAATAACATAGAGAATAATGGCAAAAGACGTAAAAAGCCTTGACATCATCCAGTTTTGCCATTATACTATGCTTTGCTTCGCAACAGGGGCGAAACGATAAAATCATTTCTCGCAGGAATTTCTGCCTGTTCTAGTCAAAAGATAGTTTTGATGATCTTGAACAGTAAGGGAAGGTGGTTTTGTGTGGAAAAAATTGCGCAAAGCGATTTTTGGACGAAATAAGGCACTAGGAATTTTACGAGAACCTTATAATAAAAGGAAATATATATATGCCGACAGTGAATCAATTGATAAGAAAACCGAGAAAGCCGAAAATAGCGAAATCGAAAGCTCCGGATATGAAGCAGTGTCCGCAAAAGCGCGGCGTTTGCACAAGGGTGTACACGACG
>JAITBM010000004.1 GCA_031283565.1 Rickettsiales bacterium | reverse complement strand
CCGACTGCGCCTGCTGATCCGCCATCTGTTGCTGCAGCGCCTGCATCGCGGTCGCTTGCTGCTGGGCGGCCTCCGCCTGCGCCGCCGCCTGTTGCTGCGCGGCGGCATTGGCGGCGCTCGCGGCCTTTGCCTGGTTCGACGCGACCATTCGCCCGGCGATCGATTCCGCCAGGGCATCGCCATACTTTTTGCAGCTCGCATTGCTCTGCACGCACCCGAGCGCTATGCCGCGCGCGACGCCCATGTCCGTGCAGCCGCCTTTGCATTTCGGATCCGCGCAGCGCTGGATCAAGCCTTCGCAATTGCCGAAATCGGCCTTCGCCGCCCCGCCGACGTTCGGATTCGGACCGCGCGTCGGATTCATCAGCTGGTTGTACTGGTTGTTGTTCGCGTTGCCGGAATTTTCAAACGATGTGAGGTTGCCGCCTACAAAGTTGCCGGGCACCGGACTGTCCGCGCGCAATCCCCGGACCCCGAACAATGCGGCCGCAATGAAAAGCGAAAAAAATCCAGTTTTCAATCTCATTCTCTCAAATGCTATTTTATCAAAAAACAAGCCATGGAACAAGCCCAAACAAATTATTAAAATAAAACTTGACAGGCCGCTTTTTTAGTCTATAATCTGAAAAGTACGAGATAAAAGGGGATTAATATGTTTGGCAAAAAGAAACGTTTTTCCGATATGGGCAGCGTGGGGCGCGACACCAATCACGTCATTGACGAATCGATCGAAAGACAGCAAGAGATAAAAAAGGTGTGGGCGGGGCGGCGCCCGTCGACGCTCGCCGTGTCCAATCCAAAGCCCAAGGCCGAAAAAGCCGCGGCCGAAGATGTCGAGCCGATCGCCGTTCTGCCCAAAAAGCCGTCCAGCATTTTCAGCAATGACAAAAAAGGCGCTTTCGGATTCATCAGCAACTATTGGTTCCCGCTTTTGTGCCTTGGCGCCGTAATAGGCGTCGCCGTTTGGACTTTCTGGCCAAAGGCCGGGCCGCAGCCGGCCATAGTGCCCGAACCCGTGGTGAATATTGTAGAAGTCGAAAGCGAGCCCGCGCCGGTTCAAGCGGCCGAAGAGCCAAAGCCTGTGGAACGCGCGGCCGATGCCGCAGATGCCAAATGCGGCGGCGCCCCGAAATTCGACATAGTCCGCATAGAGGCCGGCGGCGCGATCGTCGTCGCGGGAAAGTGCGCCGACAAGGTATCCATTCTTTTGAACGGCAAGATCGTCGCGACAGTCGCGGCGGGCAAGGACGGCGATTTCGTCTATGCGCCGAAGAACAAGCTGGCGCCCGGAAACTATGTTTTGCAAATGCGAAGCGGTTCCGCGGCGTCCGAAAAAGTATTCGTGTACATTGCCGAAAAGCCGGGCGATTCCATGTCTCTGCTGATGGGCAGGGACGGCACGAAAGTCCTGCACGGGCCGAAGTCGATATCGGGCGGCGCGCTGGTCGTATCGCAGATAGATTATGTCGGCAACAAGCGCCTGGTCGTATCCGGCAAGGCATTGCCCCGGCTTCGCGCGACGCTGTCCATGGACGGCAAGCTGCTTGGCAGCTCGCGCGTGTCGGACCACAGGAACTTCGGCCTCGGCGCCGGAGTGGGCGAGCTGAAACCCGGCGAAAAGCATGTCCTGTCGGTAAAGCTGCATGATTCGAAAAATACGATCGTGGCCAATGTAGAGCACGAATTCGTAATGCCGGACCTGAAAGACGAGGCCTTTTATGTCGTGCGGCGCGGCGACTGCCTGTGGATCATAGCAAGGAACTATTTCGGCAGGGGAATACGGTTTTCCGTGATCGCGGCCGCAAACGGCATAAAAAATCCCGATTTGATCTATCCGGACAGAAAGCTGACAATTCCGGTGAAGTAATATCGCCGGCGCAACCTTGGCCGCGGGGCACCGCGCGCGCGAAGCGCCCCGCCCCGCAGGACCAGCCCCGCGGTCAAGCCGCGGGGCCGCATTTTTTTTGCATGCGGGCGGCGCAAATTGCGGATTGATTTTTCGCAGGCGGGGCGTTATAATGCGCCCATGGAAAACCTGATCTCATTCATCGGCGTCGGAACGCGGTACGAAGCCGGGCCGGAAATCCTGTCCGACGTGTCATTCAATATAAACAGCGGGCAGTTTTTTTTCCTTACCGGGAAGTCCGGCGCCGGAAAGACCACGTTGCTGCGCCTGATTTATCACCTGCATGACAAGACGCGCGGCCAAATACGGCTTTTCGGAAAAAACACCGCTAAACTGTCCCAAGACGAGCTGGTGCGGCTGCGCCGCCGCATGTCTATCGTTTTTCAGGAATATTCCCTTATTTCCCACATGTCCGTCTTCGACAATGTGGCGCTTCCGCTACGCGTGCGGGGCGTTCCGGAAAACGAGGTCATATCCACGGTCATAAAAACCCTCCAATGGGTGGGGCTCGACAAATTCGCACAGGCAAGGCCGCTGTCTCTTTCCGGAGGGCAGCAGCAGAAGGTCGCCGTCGCGCGGGCAGTCATAACGCGCCCAAAAATTCTGCTGGCCGACGAGCCCACGG
>JAITBM010000082.1 GCA_031283565.1 Rickettsiales bacterium | reverse complement strand
CCAAAATATGCGCGGCGGAAAATATTCTGCCCGCAAGCGCGCCGCCGTCGATAGCCGCGGCAGCCTCTTTGAGAATTCCGGCGTTTTTCTCTGCGGCCATCATTTTAGCGCGGACATCCGCCAGCGCCTGCTCTTCGCCCGATTGCGGGGACAGCGCCTCGAGCTCGCGCACATTATGTTCCAGAAATTCCCTGTCTTCGGCGGACTTGTCCAAAAGAGAGCGCAGATCCTTCAACTGTTTTTCCGCATCGGACAATTCTTTATGGGCTTTGGTGGCGGCGCGGATCAAATCATCATATCCGCCGAACGAATCAAGATATCCAATGTGTGTTTTTTCATCCAGCAGGGAATGGTTCGCGAACTGGCCGTGAATTTCGACCAGCCGGTCCCCAAGCTCTTTCAGCGCTTTTTGCGTCGCCGGCTCGTCGTTAATGCTGCACTTGGATTTTCCGTCCCGCGTTATCACGCGCTTCAACACCGTGTCGTCGTCGAACACGGCGATGACTGCCGCGCTTGCCGCGCCGGGGCGGATCAGCGAAGCATCGCCCTTTGCCCCCAAAGCCAGGGACAAAGCGTCTAGAAGTATGGATTTACCGGCCCCGGTTTCGCCGGTAAGGACGCAAAGCCCCCGCCGAAAGTCTATATCCAGCGCATCAATCAGCACGACGTTAGAAACGTAAAGGCGCGTCAACATAACATGATTATACGCCCTATTTTCTGATTTTTCAATATCAAATTTGAGTCATGGCCGTCTAAATCGGAAACACGCTTTATTATTTTTCATGACAAAATCGGCAAATACCGAATTATTCACAAAACCGGGGGGCGGTAAATTAAAAACACCCGCTCATTTTTTTCAGACTTCCCTTTCATGACGATACGATTTAATTCGTGCCAGCATGGCTAAAACGTGAAGGAAGCAAATCAAGGAATTTTTTGCCGCGCGGCTTCGCCGTGCGTTCTTTCCCGTACTTCTGTGAGCGGGCCAAAGATAACCAACGGTATAAAATATTTTGCGGGACACGCATCCATGAATATTCCCGCCGCCTTGCAATAAAAATCACTTGTTGTCGGCTTGACAAATCAAGATTTTTAGAACAAAGAAAAAAAGGATCCTTAAAATTTTACGGTTTTTGAAGTTTTTGAGATTGCTGAAAATGCATGCAAAACAGAGGATTAAATTCAGATAAATGGCACAGAAAATCCATGAAGTCCGGGTATTTTGACATACGCCGAAAAAAAAATTGCAAATAAAAAAGAAGTTTGTTAAAATGAGAATAATATCGCAAAGAAAAAAGGATCCTTTTTTCTTTGCGGATTCGAAATGACATCAAGGCTGAAATGAACGCAAATAAACGATTATCGTTGAAATTTGGTGGCAGAATATCACCCTTTTCGCCTACCAATAACTGCACCATGAATTTTTATGAAATTTCTTGCCCCTTAGCTATTGGAATGGGTTTGTTTTCCAACAATAAAAGGTCATTATGAAAATAATCATTCAAGCTGGCGGACTTGGAATTCGCATGAAAAGCTTGACATCTGTAAAACCAAAATCTCTCATCCCGGCAAAATATATGCCGATAATTTTTCATTTATTCAAAAAATATCCAAAGGATGAATTCGTCATTATCGGCGATTACAAGTTTGACGTGCTGGACAAATACCTTGCCACATTCGCGAAAGATGTGAACTATATACTTATCCGCGCTACAAAAAAAGGAAATGCTGCCGGAATCAACGACGCGGTCTCATATATTCCAGACAACGAGCCATTTATGGTCATCTGGTCGGATATCATCCTTTCGGACGCGTTCTGCATCAGCGAAATCAAAAACGGATGTCAGGTCGGCGTTGCTGATTTTCCCTGCTCGTGGTCTTTGATTGACGGAAAACTGGAACAGGCTGAGCGGCAAGGCGCTGGCGTCGCCGGCCTGTATGTTTTCAACAACAAATCTTGGTTTGACGATTTTCCATGCGAAGGTTCATTTACAAAATGGCTGCAAGCAAAAGGAATGCCGCTTGCCCCGCTCTCGATGACGGGAAGCATAGACATCGGAACGCCGGAGGCATACGATAAAATCAACAGCACCGCAAATCGGTGCCGCCCATATAACAAGATCGAGTTTATTGACGGGAAAGTTATCAAGACGGGACTGACTTTTGAAGCAGTCAAGCTGATATGGCGCGAAGCCGCCTGGTACAAGAAAATGTCTGAATACGGCTTTGGCGCAATTCCACAAATTTATGGCACAGACCCGCTGACGCTTGAATACATTGATGGAACAAACATGTTTTTGGCGGAATTCTCGGCGGAGCAAAAGCAACAAGCTTTGGACAGAATTGTTTCCGCCCTTTCGCAGATGCACAGCTATGAAACGGCGCCGGCGGACGCCTGGGATATTTACGCCGAGTATTTCACAAAAACAATCCGTCGCCTGCAAACGATACAAGGCGCCCTGACATTTGGTTCGGACAGGGTGATCAAGATCAACGGCAAAGAATGCGCGAATGTTCTGTCAGATCCGCACCTGCTGCGCAATGCGGTGCTAGGCACCCTGATGAACATCAAATCATACCGGCCGATTCACGGCGACTGCCAGCTAACCAACACGATGATCGGCAAGAATGGCAAGATCTACTTCATAGATGCGCGGGGATATTTTGGAAAATCGCAGGTTTGGGGCGATGCCAGGTACGACTGGGCAAAGCTTTATTACTCGCTGTCGGGCAATTTTGACCAATTTAATATAAAGAATTTCAAGCTTGAAATAAATAGCGGCGCGGATTTCGCAATCCATAGCGGCGGATGGGAGCATCTGACGGGACACTTTTTTAAATCCATTCCGGCCGCCGAAGCCAATATCAAGGAAATCAAGCTGATTCACGCGATTATATGGCTGTCGCTTGCATCGCATGCATGGGAAGACTTTGATTCAATGTGCGTCGCATTCTATAACGGAACATTGCTGTTCAACGAATGGCTGGCGGAGCATGGCGATGAAAAATAACAATATCGCCGTTTCTCCGCTGGCCCATACTTGGGTGCTGGATCTGGACGGCACGTTGGTGGAGCACAACGGGTACAGGGCGGACGGCGATAAATGGCTGCCCGGCGCGCTGGATTTTCTGCGATCCATTCCGGCCGACGACTATGTTTTGATTTTGACCGCACGGCTCGAGCCGGACGCGCCGGAAAAGACGAAAAAATTTTTGGCAAAGCACAATGTCCGATACAACGAAATTTTATTCGCAGTGCCGCAGGGCGAGCGGATATTAATAAATGACGACAAGCCGTCGGGCCTATGCTGCGCCTACGCCTTGCGCCTAAGGCGCAATGACGGGCCGGCAAACATCAAAATTGAAATCGACAAGGAATTGTAAGATGCAGATACTGAAGCCGATAGTTCATGAAACAATTTGGGGCGGCGCGAAGCTAACGCCGTTCAGCGGCAGCGACTGCAAAAAAATCGGACACCTTTATTCGTTTATAGACACGGGCGAATTCAAGAACGAAATTATTGCAGGCAAAGACAAGGGCAAAAACCTGCATGAATGGTTTTTTGAAAACCGCAGCAAATACGGATTGGAAAAATATCATGAACTGCCGATATTGGCCGCGCTGGTGGATGCGGACGGCGACCTGTCCGTGCAGCTTCATCCGGATGACGAAATGGCGCGTAAATTGGAAGACAAGCCGTTCGGTAAAAACGAATCCTTTTACACTTTGCAGGCTCCGGCCTGCGGCAAAATGTACAACGGATGCTTGGCTGCCAATCCCGGCGATATGAGGCAGAAAATCGCGGATGGCAAAATCGCAGAAGCTTTGGACATGATGCCGTGCAAGGCGGGCGATTATGTTTATATCGCGGGCGGAACATTGCACGCCGCAACCGCAGGATCGCTTCATTTCGAGATAGAGGAAAACTGCGAAAAAACATACCGCATTTGGGATTATGACCGCACGGACGAGAATGGCAACAAACGCCCGCTGCAACTTGAAAAAGCGCTGGCGTGCCTCGATGTGTATAAAAAATCCATTGCAGCTGAATACAATGATGACGAACCGATCGAAGAGCGCATGTATTCCACGCGCCGCATCGCCGGAAAAGATTCTTTTACAAACGCGGGCGATATGTTTTCTTTCGCGGTTATGCTGAAAGGCGACAAAACGATTGACGGCGCGAGGGTGCTGCCGGGAACGGCGGTTTTGCTGGAAGCCGGCGAAACGCTTGATACATCGGGGGCGGAATGGATCATCGCAACGCCAAGGGCGGCATTATGAAGCGGATTTTATCGCCCAGCATAATGTGCGCGGATTTTGGAAAGCTGCGAGAAGAAATAACCGCGCTGGACGCGGCGGGGGCGGATGTTTTCCACATGGATATAATGGACGGCGAATTCGTGCCCAACTTCGCTTTGTCTTGGCGCGACTTCGCGGCGGCGCGATCTGTGACGGACAAGCCGCTGGATGCGCATTTAATGGTAAAAAATCCGTCAGTCTATCTGCCCTATGCGTTCAAATACAAGGCGGACATAGTTTACGTGCATTATGAATCGGGCAATGCGCCGAACTATCTTTATGCTATCAAGAACAATGGCGCGCAGGCCGGATTGGCGATAAATCCCGATACCAAAATAGATCAAATTGAAACCTTGT
>JAITBM010000035.1 GCA_031283565.1 Rickettsiales bacterium | reverse complement strand
AGCCGCGCGACATAACAGAAAAAGCGCTGCACTATTCGGTCTCGCTTCGCTCGCCATATTACCTGGATCCCGCGGTCAAGCCGCGGGATGACACCGGGGGGAAGGAGAGTCGCGCGATCCGGTACTGATAAAAGAAGGGCGTCATTGTGCGTTTACAATATGCGTCTGCGGTAATAATAAAATAAAGGTGTCATCCCGGGTCCACCCGCGGGATCCAGGTTATAGGAACGCGCGGCAAAGCCGCGCGACAAATCAGGAAAAGTACTATTGTAAAGCACCACTATTTAGCCTCGCTTTGCTTACGTTCCCATTAACAATACCGCGGTCCTCTTTCCCTCGGTGTCATCCCGCGGTCACGCTGCGAGATGACACCGAATGGAAAGGGAGTCGCGCAATCCAGGTCATAGGAACGCACGACAATGATGATCTATCGCGAAACTACACCATTATTAACTAGGATGGAAAGCCAAATGACGATATGCTTTTTTATGGCCAAAGATATATCTTAGGGATTAGAATCTATACATGACGCCGAGTTTTACCACTGGCATGAATTTCATGTCCTTGAGAGAATCATTCAGATCATCTATTCCATTTTGATAACTATTCCAAGCATCATCAATCTGTGATTGCAAGCTATCTGTGCTATTACCGCTTATTTCCTGAAAATTGTTTTTTACGTCATTCAAGGCGTCGACAATCATTTGAGATCCTTCGTATCCGCTAACATTGTTGAATAATTCCCGCATCCATACTGCGTCCGGCGCGGATTTCGGCGGGCTTTGCAGATAATTCAAAATATCTACCGCCATGTCTCCGAAATTAGCCGCGTTTTTCAGATCCGATATGTCATCGACACCCAAATGATCTTTCATCGCGTTTAAAGCTTCTTCCGGAATGGCTCCCGCTGGCCCTCCTGCTAAAACCTGATACACCGCCGTATTCACCTGGTCCTTTATCACGGAATTCAAAACATCGGGAATCAGGCTGTTCACATCCGGCTTTTCATTCAGGCTGATGTCGATCTTGTTGCATAGGTTGTCGCTGCCCTGATAGCAGAACTGCATGGTCGGCAATGTCAAATTGGATTTGCTTACTTTCGGCGGTTTTGCGAAGACCACGCCCGCGTCGAAATAAAACTTGAATCCGCCATAAACGCCGAGATCGAATCCGATCCCCGCATACGGGCCGCTGTATTTCCAATCGAGATTCGCCGATATTTTGCTGCCGTTTTTTATATTCGCAAGCACTTTGCCGTTCATTCCGGCACCGCCGCCAGTTCCGGAAGCAATGGAATAGGAAAATTCCGGATCCAACAAGTCATTTGGCAGGTTGGCCGTAACACTCATGTTCATTTTTCCGGAATAATACCCGCCGGACAGACGGATTCCGCCCAAGAACCACGTGTTTCCGAATGGATAAAAATCTATCACGCCGCCTATATTCTGATTTTTAAGCGCAAAGGCGCCGTTCGCGCCCTCCAAATTCAGGCTATAATTAATGTCGTTAAATTCGAATTTCGCATCGCTTTTGGGCAAGGTTGTGATTTTATCAAAGTTCTGATGCAAGAACAGGACATCGGCCCCGGCATTCACATTATATTCGGCGCCGCCGTCGACAAGCGTGCCCGTTGCTTTCAGCGCGCTAGGAATCTGAAAATCGAATCTGGCTCCGAACCTCTTTCCAAAAAACGATTCCGCATCCTTTTTCGCATATCCTATAAAGCCAGTATAACCAGCAAGCGGCAGCACCAGCGGAATTCCGGCGCCGAATTGCAAACCATGCAAAAGCGGCTGTTCCCGCTCCGGCTTTATGTATGCATTAGCTGCCTCATCATCGGCAATGTCATGCGCCGGATCCGCTTGCGCGGCAAGCGGCATCGTCAAGGCCAGCAAAAAAGCGCCTATTTTTTTCATATCGTTTCCCCTAAGTTTATTCGATCCGTTTTTTTTGACAAAGTTGCGCCATCTGCGCGACAACATATATCAAAATATGGCCCCGCATTGACGCCTAGTCGCGCAAACCTATATAACTCGGGGCGGATTTACTGCGGCTTCTCTTCGTCGGGAGCTTCGTAGTCTGATTTTTTTTGTTCTGACTTTTCTGCTTTTTTCGGAGCTTTGTCCTCTGATTCGTAAAAGCTGTCGTGCGATCTGGCCTTGCGCGCCGACGGGGTGAGCTCGCCCCACACATTCGTGCACTCGCGCGTCATGAGCAGCGGCAGATAAAGCGTCCAGTCCGTGTTCACAAATGCAACCTTGGACAGTTCGGCCGACTCAACCGCCGATGCGACAGAATTATTCCCCGCGGGCAGCAAACCGAACAGCCAGTTGGTCTGACACGAGCTGCCGCGGCCGTCCACTTTGGACCAATCAACTTTGGTTATATCGGCATTGCCATAAAATCTTTCAAAGTTGACTTCTTTGTTATAGGTGCAGGCACCAAGCGCGGCGGCCAGCATCAGCCATATTTTTTTCATAGTTTATTCCTTGTTTTAATAATCGTCAGTATAGGATATTTTGCCGCGCTTGTCAATGCTTTTTTGAATCTTGACAATAAAAATCAGCGCTGTATAATAAAAACATGAAAATGGATTCATCGATTCTTGTCTGGCCCGGAGTGTTCAACATTTTCGGATTTCTGCTGCAAGTGGCGATAATTGTGCGAATAGCGCAATTGCTTGGGGAAAAGCTGATGGGCAAATCGAAGTAGCGCCCCCGCCTGGCGATAAAAATTTGCATTCTGGCGAATTATGTGATAAATTCGGCAAAGCAAGCAATTAGAACGACTTGGCAGTTCGCGCCAAAGGTGCCCGATCGGGGCGAAATTTTTACGCGAATCTCCGAGATAAGAGGAAAAAGCAATGGCGACAAAGAGAACTTATCAGCCTTCAAAAACGCGGCGGGTGCGCAAGCACGGGTTCCGCGCGAGAATGGCTACGCGGAGCGGACGCGCCGTTTTGGGGCGCAGGCGCAGGGCGGGTCGCGCGCGCATAGCTGTCGGCGTGAAGCGCTAGGATCCGGCGCCGCCGAAATACTTGAAAAAACTGCTTGGCGATATCATTGATTTCATTTTTCCGCCGCGCTGTCCTTCGTGCGGCGGCTCTGTTCTTGAGCACGGGCAGATTTGCGGGGCCTGCTGGGGCAGGATCGACTGGATAGCGGATCCGAAATGCGAAAAATGCGGGTATCCGTTTCCGGCAAGCATCGGCCGCGAAAAACTGCTCTGCCCGGACTGCGTCGGAAAAAAGACCAAGGTAAACTGGATGCGGAGCGCCTGTTCGTACGACGGGGCTAGCAGGAGTATGATGCTGCCGTTCAAGCACGGGGCCGAACTGCAATACGGCGGGCCCATGGCGCGGGCCATGCTGTCGCTTTTGGGCGAATTGCCGCCGGGCCGGGCGGAGCGCCTGGCAGTTTTGCCGGTGCCCCTGGCGCGCAGGCGCCTGTTCCGCAGGGGTTATAACCAGGCGGCGCTGCTGGCGCGTCCGATTGCCAAGGCGCTTGGCGCGCGTCTGGACACGGATTCGGTGGCGCGGCGGTACCGCGCGGACATGGGGCATAAAAACGCGAGGCAAAGGGCTGAGAATGTGCGCGGAGTTTTCACGGTTCGCCGTCCGGAGCGCATAAAAGGCCGGTCCGTATTGATTGTGGACGATGTTTTCACAACGGGCGCGACTTTCGGCGAGCTGGCGAAAACATTGAGGCGGGCCGGCGCCGCGTGGGTCGGCGCAATAACGTTTTGCCGCGCCGTCCGGGCTATATAAGCCAAAAGGCTTCTTGCTTTTTTGGCGGCTTGGTTATATGATGAAACAATCATGATGGAAAAATACGACGAAAAAGCTATCAATAAGAAATGCCGCGGGCTTTGGGAGGCCGAAGGCGTCTATAAGTTTGACGCCTCGAAAAGCCGCGCGGAAACTTTCGCGCTGGATACTCCCCCGCCGACGGTATCCGGCAGCCTGCACATGGGGCATGTGCTGGGATATACGCAGGCGGACATTCTCGCGCGGTTCCGCAGGATGAAGGGCGGGACCGTATTTTTTCCGATCGGCTGGGATGACAACGGCCTGCCGACCGAGCGTCGGGTTCAGAATTATTTCAATATAAAATGCGATCCGAAAATTCCCTATGATCCGAACTTTGCCGCCGAGCACAGGGACAAGTTCGACGAACCGCAGAGGCCGGTGTCTCGCAAAAACTTCATAGAGCACTGCCGCCGCCTGATAGGGGCCGATGAAAAGGTTTTCGAAGATATTTTGCGGCAGATGGGCATGTCCTACGACTGGTCCCTGATGTATTCCACAATATCGGACGAAGCCATAAGGCTGGCGCAGGAATCGTTCATAAAGCTCTATGGCGCCGGGCACGTAAAGTCCGTGGACGCGCCGACCATGTGGGATACGGGATTTCAGACCGCCGTGGCCATAGCTGAGATAGAGGACCGCGAAGTCGATGGATTTTTCCATGACATAAAATTCGGGTCGGATGCGGGCGATTTCGTTATATCCACCACGCGCCCCGAATTTCTGCCGGCCTGCGTGGCGGTAGTCGCGCATCCGGACGATTCGCGTTATCGGCATCTGATCGGCAAAACGGCGGCAACGCCCTTGTTCGGCGCGAAAGTCCCGATTTTCGGGGATCCGCATGCGGACCCGGAAAAGGGGACTGGCATAATGATGGTCTGCACTTTCGGAGATTCCGAAGACGTGAAGTTCTGGAAAGAGCACGGCCTGCCGCTGAAGCAAATAATAGGCCGCGACGGGAAAATCATCGACACCGAATGGATCGCTCGCAAAGAGCTGGTCGGCCTGCCCGTGAAAGCCGCGCGCAGGCAGATTGTCGAATGGCTGCGGGAAAGCGGCGATCTGGCGGCTGAGCCGCGCCCGATAAGGCACAGCGTGAAGTTCTATGAAAAGGGTGATACGCCGATCGAATTCGTCCCGAGCCGGCAGTGGTTCGTGAGTACGGTCGGCAAAAAGCAGGCCCTGCTGGACGCGGCGGATAAAATAAGCTGGACGCCGGAATATATGAAATCGCGCTTTGTGAACTGGACTGAGAATCTGAACCAGGACTGGGCGATTTCGAGGCAGAGGTTTTTCGGCGTTCCGTTTCCGGTATGGTACGGGCTGGACGAAAGCGGAGAGCCTGATTTCGATCATCCGATTATTGCAAAAAAGCTTCCGTGCGATCCGGCCACGGAATGTCCTGACGGTTTCGCCCCGGATCAGCGCGGCCGGGCGAACGGCTTTGTAGGCGATCCGGATGTCATGGATACCTGGATGACAAGCGCGCTGACTCCGAAGATAGCCATGGCCATGACGGACGCGAAGAATCTGGACATGCCGTTCGACGCCAGATGGAACGGGCACGAGATCATAAGGACCTGGGACTTTTGCACCATTCTGACGGCGTTGCTGAACGACGAGAGGCTGCCGTGGAGGGGGCTGTGGATAAACGGCTTCGTCCTGGACAAGGACCGGAAAAAAATGTCGAAGTCCAAGGGCAATGTCGTGGTGCCGCATGACTTGGTGGAAAAATTCGGATCCGACGCGATAAGGCTGTGGGCGGCGTCCAGCAAATGGGGCACCGACGCATCCGCCGATGAAAAGGTGATGGAGCAAAAAAGAAAGCTGGTTGTGAAATTCTTCAATGCGGCGAAGTTCATTTTCCCTTTCAAGGACAAAGGCGGCGAAATTTCCAATCCGCTGGATGCGCAGTGGAGATCGCGCCTGGGCGCGGCGGCGAGGGAAAGCGGAAAATGCTTCGCCTCGAACGATCACGCCGGGGCCCTTGCGGCGACGGAGCAATGCTTTTGGGATTTTTGCGACAACTATCTGGAAACAGCAAAGGGGCGGGCCTACGGGGGGGACGCCTCCGCCGTCCGGGCGCTGCATTTTTCGCTGGACGCGTTTTGCAAAATGTTCGCGCCCTTCATGCCTTTCATAACAGAAGAGGCATGGCGGGAAACTCATTCGGCTTCGG
>JAITBM010000099.1 GCA_031283565.1 Rickettsiales bacterium | reverse complement strand
GGTTCGCCGGCGCAATGAAGTATGCGTCATTGTGCCCCCCCCGTGCAATACGAGCGAAGCGATAAATAATAAAAATTACTATTTTGTCGCGCACGACTCCATTGCCTGAATCACGTTGGCGGATTCTGGTCGACAAAAAGTAAACCGATCTATGATGCCTTTTCTTTCGTTGGCAGTTAGTCTTCACATTAGCGGGGATTTCGCGCCGAGGGGGGGGGGATTACATTGATAAAAAGGATTCAAACGGCTTTTTTTAGGGGCTGTTTTGTGATATAATGCCATGAAGAAACAGGGAGTGATGAGGATAAGAATCTCCGCATTTTCAGCGGCTTTTTTGGCGGCGGTCTTGCCTGCGGTCATGATTTTTGCGCCAGCTTTTGCAGCAGCCCGCGAGGGCATGCCGTCGTACTACCAAGGCGGATATCCTCAACAATACCAGTCCGTTCCAAACAGATACGGGCAGAATCTTTACATCGGAAATCAGGCATCCCGGAAAATCATCGGGCAGCAGGCATATTCCTATCAGGTGCCGCGCGCGCCCGAGGTTGCGGTCGGCGGCGCGATGACCCCGAATGGAGTTGCCGTGCCGCCGTCTCAGGACCAATGGGGCTTAAAGTTGACGGTATTCGCAGGGCGCAAGTTTGCGGACTTTCAGTTCGAAACCGGGGTGCAGTCTATTTTGGAATGGGACGACATGTCTGTAAATGAAATAGGCGCGCGAGTCGAAAAAGGCTTGAATTTGCGCGGGTTCGATGCATTCATCTTTGGCGAGTATTCGCAGGGCGTCATGTCCGACGGCGGGCTATCCATGGATTATGACCTTCGCCCGTACGATGAAAAAGAGCCTAATGCCGGAATATTCACGATATCCATGGGGGATCAGAGCGGCAACATGCAGAACATAAAGCTCGGGGTCGGTGCGCGGCATATATGGGATATAGCCGGCTGGAAGATATCCCCTGTGGTCGGGTATCAGATATTCGAACACAAATTGCAGATGAGTAATCACATATACCCCAATCCTGCCGTATATCTGCCGCTGATGACGCAGTACGGGGAATACGTGTACAGCGACGAATCTCAGAACTATTACGTAGTTGCCCCCGGCGCTTCCGTTCAGGAAGGTTGGTACCAGGTTTGCATGTCGCCAGAGGATCTTTTGCTAGCGCTGACCGATCCGTCTACGCACCAGCCTATAGTGGATGAAAACGGCGGCCTTTTGACGACGGATTATAATCCGATCTATGAAACCTTGCCATGGGGCGTAAATGCGGGGGAATGCATAGTAATCGGCGGCGACGGACTCATAGAAGTGCGCGGCGTTACGCACATATACAATACCACGTGGTCGGGGATATACCTTGGGGTCGAAGTGGAAAAGCAGATGACCTACGTCGACAAGTTGCGGTTCTATGCGCAGGTGGCCATGCCGCACTACCGATCCGAAGGCACTTGGCCGAACAGAACCGACTGGCAGCAGAATCCGAGTTTTGTGGATGAGGGCGATGTTGACGCGCTGCACTATCAGGCGGAAATGGAGTACGTATACCAGTTCAGCGACCGCCTGCAATTGTCTCTGAAAGCCAGCACGGACTATTTCCACATAGGCGGGGTCGGCGGAGAGCTTTATGTCGCCGGATACCAGTACTATCAGACGGACGAATATGGAAATTATGTGTTGGAGACAGATGCTGCTGGAAACGAAGTGCCGATACTCGCAACGCAAGAACCCTATACTGAAAAGCTGACTGATTCGTTGAAAAACGCGACATGGCAGTCTTTCGGGCTTCATATCGGAGTCAAGTATGGCTTCTAAAGGGATTTTTGCGGCAGGCCTGCTCGCCTATTTTTTTGCATGCGCTGCACGTGCCAGTGACGATTATGGCGGCGGCTTCGATATGAACCGCTGGCATGCTGCGCTTCACAAAGTCCAGAATGCCGCGCTAGCGCAAAAATCCAGCCCGCGTACAATTAATGCAGTCATCCAGGATTCAGAATTCGTGCCGGATATCATAGCGCGCGACAAAAATCAGTCCGAATTTGTCTTGACGCTGGACCAATATCTCGTCCGCACGGTCGCCGCGCCGCGCATAAAAAACGGGAAAAAAGCTGCAAAGAATTACAGGACCCTGCTGGTCAGGACCGAAAAAAAATTCGCCGTTCCGAAAAACGTGATCTTGGCTTTTTGGGGCATGGAAAGCGACTATGGCGCATTTAAGAGCCAGTATAAAATCAGCGATGCTTTTCTGACCCTGATTTACGACGGTCGCCGCGCCGAATTCTTCACAGCGCAGCTGATGGCGCTTATGTCGCTGGCCGACAAGTCGGGACTGGACATATCTAAAATCCATGGCAGCTGGGCCGGCGCCATGGGGCATTTTCAGTTCATTCCGACGACCCTCGCGCAATACGGCGTGGATGGAAATGGCGACGGAAAAATCGACGTGATAAACTCTGTCGGCGACGCCATGTTCAGCGCCGGGAACTTTCTGCAGAAACTCGGATACGACAAAAAAGAGCGGATAGTGCGTAAAGTCGTGTTGCCGGCAGACTTTGATCGCAGCCTGTGCGATGCCCGCACGAAAAAAACTCTGGACGAGTGGCGGGTCATGGGAGTGTGGGGCGTGCCGAAAGTGTCGAAAACTGCAGGAATGGTTTGCGACCAGGATAACGACGCGTCGCTCGCAGGGTATCTGACGTACGAGAATTTTTATCGAATAAAAAAATGGAATAATTCCAACAGCTATGCCCTTGCGATCGGGCTCTTGGCCGACAAGTTGAAATAGTCTGTTTCCATGAAAAAGAGCCGCAGAAGGCGCCGTGAAACTGTTTTTTGCGCATAACATGCATTATGCATATTTGCTCTATTGATTCGGCTGAATTATACCGCCTTCATTTGCAAAGTCAAAAATTTTTCTCAAATTATATTCGCTTTGCCCCGGAAATCCGTCTTCGTTGCTATGCATAATGCATGTTATGCGCCTAAAAAAGAGGTCAAAAAATTAATAAAAAAGCAAACTTCAAGGGGGCAAAGGCAAAATTCAAAGGCGCGGTCGCAGCTGTTCTGGTCGGCGCCGCAACTTTGGCCGGATGCCAAATGGACCCGCAGATTGACGAAAATGTCAAAACATCTGCCAATCCGGATCAGGATGTTGTCAAAAGCAAGCATCTTGTAGTATCTAATGTCGAGATAAAAAATGCCGATCAGATTCCTGATAATGGATTGCGCGACCCTAATTTTATGGGACGCCTCGAGAAAATCGTTTCGTTCGAAGGTGCCGGGGCAGTCGCTAAAATAAGGGCCGGCGATATGCTGTATTACATGCTGGAGCCCGGCACAGACTTGGAATTATCGGAAGAGGCTGCAGATAAACTAGTCTATCCATTTGAAGTAAAGGAAAAACCAATAGACTGGAATGATGTTGTCAGCGTCGGCGGCGTGCCGCGCTCCGAAATATTCGGCCCAAACAGCCAGAGCTGGAATAGAAATAGGCAAGTATGGCCCAATGCTTATTGGCCTGTAAAAGAATCGCGCAGGGGGAAAGTCCTTGAGATTCAGCAGATCAATCCGTCGACACGCCATTTCATACTTGATATGAACGGCGATGGCAAACTCACTTTGAACTTCACCGATGATATGAAGTTGGCTGATGAAAGTGATAAAATCCTGGAGGTCAATAGGTTCTGGCCGAGTCATCAGGATATGTATAATACATTGCATGTCGGAAGCGAAATAGATATTGATAGAATAAACTGGCTTATTGGTGGCCTGTATGCTGAAATTGAGTCTAGAATTGTGCGCACGCCAGAATCCGGCGTCAAGTCTTACGACGGCAAGGAATACGATAGTGGCGGGATTTTCGACTATCTGACCGGCAGGCCGACAAAAGAGGCTTACGAGGCTGCGCAAGCGGAAATGCGTGCGTCGAATGTGCGGGCGTCTGAGACTGCCGGTCGTTCCATCGTAGGCGCGGACGAATCTGATATTGATGTCGAAAAACTGATTATTAGAAAAAAGTCCCTCGTTGGAGCGCCGCCGGCCGCATATCTCAGCAATCTTGCAAAAGGGAAAGGCAGGTAATCCGTTCTCTTTGAAGGTCCGCCAGACATTTCCCGGCGGGCCTTCTTTTTGCTATAAAAGTCCGCCGAATTTTGGTGCGGGTAGGGGGGATCGAACCCCCGTCTCAAGCTTGGGAAGCTCGCGTGCTGCCATTATACCACACCCGCATTTTTATAATTATAGTCCATCGGATCATGATTTTCAAGACTTTTGTTGGCAATTGTATAGATAGTAGACCCGGACGTCAAAATATGTGATAAATCTTCCAGCAGCACAATGTCTTAACAAAGATAGCAGTTAATTACTTGGCGATTTCAAGTATTTTTTTATACACGCTATCGTGGGATGGGCGAGCATTGAACGCGCAGAAATTTTGACAGTTTCTATTGCAGAACGCATGCTCGTCTGTGGTGTCATTAAACCTCACCCATTCTCCTTTGCGCGGCCATGTCATTCGGCATTCGCAATATGATAAGCCTGAGTGCAGCGCGCAATACCCGATGCGATTACTTTTTCACAACTTGAACAACGAACATCATCGTCGTCAGCGGAATAGCAGGTGATGCCAGCACATCCTTTGCCAAGAAACCATTCTTTTGTGGATGATATGGCATTTCCAGAATCAATTTCCGCATAATTAATTCGCGGCGTATACGTACACGCAAACAATGGCAAAAACATCAAATATTTCGGCATAAGGACATTATATCACAAAGCAATGGGTTTATTAAGTATAATTCCCTTTTGTTTTCGTTTCATCTGGTGTCGCCATATTTCAGCGGACGCCTCCATATATCGGCAAAGTCTTCGGGTTTGATCTTTCCAGCCAACTCATCGGTCATGTCTGTAAGAAACTTTTTCTGCTTGTCTGAAAAATCGTATTTTGGAAATTCTTCCGTAATAAAATATTCGCGCGCCGAGGCATGACGATTGGGCTGGCCTCTGTATCTTATAAGTTCCTTTTCGAAATGCACGGCCGATATGTCGCACGACATTTCAATCATTATCGGCTCGGGAATCGAGCGGGTATGGGCCCCCCAATATTGTGCATGGTGCGGATTGAAAAAATAGTGGTGATCGGCGGCTATCGACACAGACGCCCGCTGCCGCGCTGACATCGGAAGGGGTTCCACATGCAGGTCCCATATCCGCAGAATGTACGGCGAGTATTCCGACCGGCACAGCTTTGATGCGTCGTGTTCCGGAAAATGATATCCGACCAGTTCCGCGAAATAGTTCACAGACAGTCTGTGCCGGAAAAGCCTGCGCAAGAAGTATTCCTCCATCGCGTCGGTCACAACTACATCTGGTTCATCGTTCATGCGTTGCATCTTTTTTCTATTTCCGCTTTCAGCGGTTCCAGGCCAGTTCGCGCGGCCGCGCTCAGCGGAATGACCGGCGCCTTTTTCGCCGCGCGCGCCAGCTGATTTATTTTTCCTGCCAGGGCTTCTTCATTGATTGCGTCCGTCTTGTTCAAGACTATGATTTCAGGCTTGCCGGCAAGATTCGCGCCGTAAAGTTCGATTTCCTTTCTGATTGCCCGGTATCGCGCCGCCACGTCGTCCTCCGTTCCGTCGATCACGTGAATTATCAGCCTTGTGCGCTCCGCGTGTGCCAGGAATTGGTCTCCAAGCCCCACGCCGCATGCCGCTCCGTCAATCAGGCCCGGCAAGTCCACCAGCACGAATTCCCTTTTGTGCGCGTACATTACCCCCAGTCCCGGCGCCAAGGTCGTGAACGGGTAATTCGCAATTTTCGGACGCGCAGCCGTAAGCGCCGCCAGCAGCGAGCTTTTACCCGCATTCGGAAATCCCACCAACCCCGCGTCTGCTATCAGCTTCAACCGCAGCCAAAGCGTTCGCTCTTCACCCGGCAGGCCGTCATTGTGCTGCTCGGGCGCTCTGTTTGTCGAAGATTTGAAATGCAGGTTTCCCCATCCGCCGTTTCCGCCGCGGCAGGCCAGCCATTCGTCGCCCTCATGCGCCAGATCCGTATATAAAACTTGTTCGTTTTCCGATAGTATCTCAGTCCCGGCCGGGACTGTTATAGCCAGAACCGCGCCGGATTTTCCCGTGCGCATGGCGCCGCTTCCGGATGCTCCGTTTTCGGCGGCGAACAGTCTCTTAAAGCGAAAATCCACCAGAGTGTTCAGGCCCGCTGCGGCGCGCAGGATCACATCGCCGCCGCGTCCGCCGTCGCCTCCGTCGGGACCTCCGAATTCGACGTACTTGGCATGGCGGAAGCTTCCTGATCCGTTGCCTCCGTTTCCCGATCTGACCGTTATTTTCGCCCTGTCCAGAAATTTCATGCCGCGCCTCCGAATTCTTGAAACGCCGAGTCCGTCAGATCGTAAAGCCGCGCGGCTATTTCTTTTCTGTTCAGTCCGGTTGTCTCGAATAGCGGCAGCAGCTTCATCTTGATGGTAAATCCGCCGTGAACCATGCCCATGAACAGCACGGCCCATACCGACAGTTCCTTTTTGCAATACGGTTCCCGCGTCTGCTTCGCGTTTACAAAGCAAGCGTATTCGTCGGCCAGCACTTGCGGGTCAATCTTGCGGCCGCGCTTGTCTAAATAGGTTATGGCGGCTGGCTGAATCTTGGCATCCGGGACATCCTTCAAAAAGTCAAACATCGCGCTTTTGAATGGCAGGATGTAGTTTCCGTTGTCCGTGGTGCCCTCTGGAAAAATCACGAACGGGCTTTTTGATCCGCGCAGATTTTTGCGTATCAGATCTATGGCCTCGACCGCCTTCATCGGATTTCTGTCAATGAACATGGTTCCAAAACCGCTTGCAAGACGTCCGATCAGGGGATATTTCGCTATTTCTCCCTTGCCAAAAAAACGGCATCCGAACAGGGCTGGAAATGCCAGCAATTCGAACACGCTGATGTGGTTCGACGTAATTAAAAGGGGCCTGTATTGCGGAAGGATGCCGTCGACCTTCAGGCCTATGCGGAACAGTATGCGGCAGCACGCCAGAGAAAATATGCGGAACTGAACCACTCCGAAGCGCCTCCACCACGGAGCCACCAGCAGAAGCGTTGGGACTTGCAGAATGCTCCATGCCACGAACAGCGAGAATTTTACCCCCGCGCCGGCAAAACGAAAAAATCTTGCAATTTTATTCATGCTGTGCCTCTTGGTCGATTTATATGTCTTTTTATCGATTAATCAATTATAGGACATGCGCGGGCCGAATGCAATAGAGTCAGGCGCAATTTTGTGATATCAATAGAGAGCTCCGCGTCTCAATTTGACAATCTTACGGATGAGACGGCCAATGTGCAGAAGCTGAGCGATATTATTTTGGCCGGTCTGAGCGCTGCGAACCAGGCAAAGGATCCAAACGACATAAAAGTCTTAATAAGCCTGGCTAAGATCAATATGGCTACGATAAAAGTATCTACAACCATATCAAATTCTTTGGTCGATGCGATGACCGAGAAGGCCCAGACGATGGAGGCGGCAAATTATAAAACCGAATACAATGACGCGTACGCGCATGCCAGGGCAATGACGGAGCAAGCGCAAAAAGGGGTCGGCTCAAGGGTGCTGTCGCAAATACTGGGCCTTTGGAAAGAAGTTTTTGAAGATATTCCAAAAAACCTGGCAAAAGGCAGATTATTTTCGCAAGCATTGGCGGAAAGCACAAAGGACTTGAACATCAATTGGGATGGGTTTATAATGGGAAGAAGAAATCCAAATGTTCCAGCCGACGAGAGCGAATGGCTGAACGGAAAGAAAGTTAAAGGCATGAAATGAAACGGTTTGGCATAATTTTTTTGATTGTATTGGCAG
>JAITBM010000083.1 GCA_031283565.1 Rickettsiales bacterium | reverse complement strand
TAATGACCGAACGCTTTGGCAAGGACGGCTTTGAGGTAAAAGAAAAGGATGGCGCCTTTTATGGTCCGAAATTGGATATACACATAGCCGACAGCCTTGGGCGCGAGTGGCAGTGCGGCACCATACAGCTGGACTTCCAGCTGCCCGGCCGATTCGGATGCTCGTATGCCGGCAAAGACGGCGGGAAGAGAATCCCGATACTGATTCACCGCACGGTGTACGGCTCGCTTGGGCGCTTCATGGGGGTGCTGCTGGAACATTTGGGGGGCAAGCTTCCGGTGTGGCTGTCGCCCGTGCATGCGGTGATAATTCCGATTTCCGACCAGCACAAGGGATATGCGGACGAAGTTTATCGGCAGCTGCATGATGCAGATATAGCGACGGCGACGCGGGGCCTGCGCGTGAAAAAGGATTATTCGTCTGAAAGCATGCAGAAGCGGATAAGGAGCGCGCAGTTGAAACAGGTGCCGTACATGATAATAGTCGGGGAAAAAGAAGCTGCAAGCGGCACGGTTTCGATTCGGACGCGGGACGGCGCGCAGGAAATCGGCGCGTCGCTTTCGGAATTTATTCTGCGGCTGAAAGAAAAAATCAAAATGAGAACCATGGAGATATGAAAATGAAAAAAATACTGATATGCGCGGCATCGCTGGCATTGGGCGCGTGCTGCGGCTGCGAGGTAGAGCCGCTGGTGGAGGAAAATCACCGGCTGATAGTACCGCCGAGCTTCGGCCGCCAGTAATTTTGTGCCGGCGAGTTCGTTGCGACAGTATTCCTAATGTGACAAAAGTGTCTTGCACATTGCATATTTTGTGATATAATGCACGCAAAGGAGTTTCTAAATGAAGCTATCCAAAATATTTTCGGTTGCGGCGCTGGGGCTGTTGGGCGGGGCGGTTGCGGCGCATGCGGAGCCGAGTTGGACTAATATATGCTCTTTGATTGATACGTTGGGGGATGTGTTTAGAGTATTGCGCACCTTGTGCTTTGCGGGTGCGGCGTTTGTGCTGCTGGGATGGGGCTGGCAGATGATAAAAGATCAGAAAGGTCTGGCCGGACTGGATGAAGCCAAAACAAAGGGCATAGGGCTTCTAATAGGCTTTGGCTTGCTGTTCGGAGTGGGACTGGTATTGCAGTTCTTGCCAGGAATTGTCGGTAACGAATGCAACATGAATGCATTTGACTGATAATCTTGCGAAAAACAAGGAGAAATGAAATGGCTGATCAGGGCGTTAGCAATGATATTTTGGATTTTGACGACGAGACTCTGCCCGAGTTGCCGGATGATAATCCGTTCGGCGGGCAGCCGGGGAAGTCGAAGCGCTGGCTGCTTGTGGGTTTGGGCGTTGTGGCTGTGACGTTGATGGTGGTGGTCGTGCTAAAGCTTACGGTGGGCGGCCGCGTCGAAGATCCGGGATTGATGGAGCTTCCGATAGAGCAGCTTCCGGTTATTGATTCAGGCAAGCCGGAAAAACCTGCGGATGATTTTGATATTGAGGGCCGGCCGGTCGGCATGCCGGAACGCGTGGTTGAACCCCGCAAAGAAGTGGTGTTTGATCCGGACAAGCCGGTGGTAAGCCGTCCGAAGCCGCGCCCGGTGAGGCAGGCGCCAAAGCCGGCGAAAGAGTCAAAACCGGCGAAGCCGGTCGCGCCCAAGTCGGGGACTTGGTCGGTGCAGGTCGGCTCCTATCCTAGCCGCGCGGCGGCGGAAAGGGGGCAGAGACAGCTGAAATCGGCCCACAAGAGTCTATTTTCCGGCAAGGATTTTGCGATATTGTCGGCGGTGTTGCCGAATGGTTCGACGACATACAGATTGCGCGTGGTGAATTTCAAGACGGACGCCGAGGCGAAATCATTCCAGAAAACAGCGAAGTCGAACGGCGTGGACGGGTACGTGGCAAGATAAGGGGGCGGTTATGAGACTTGGATGGATGGAGATACTTTTAATAGTAGTGCTGGTGTTTTTGCTGTTCGGGGCCAACAAGTTTCCGGGCATGATGAAAAACTTGGCCGAGGGACTGAAAACGTTCAAGAAAGAATTGAAGTCGAAACCAGCGCATGATAAACCCGCTTCGAAAAAAAACGTCAAAAATTTAACCTCAAGAAAACCATTTGCAAAAAAAACGGATCGGAAAAAGCCGTCCAATCCTCGCAACCGCCCGTAATAACCTCGTGCGCTGTTTTTGCGCGCCAGTCTGTTTTCCATTGCATGGCTTTTCCTGACGAATGCCATTCCGGACCCGTCTGTTGGATTCAGGCCATGATCGCGGGGCGAAGCCGGGTTGCAAAACATAAAATGCTTGCTTTATTCTTTTCGAAATTACTCTTTGAACTTTGCGCGATGCGCATTATAATGCTGGCATGAAAGACAAGATCCCGATTTTGCCGAAAAAATTGGCTGCCGCATTGCTGAGGGTGGCGGGCATGCTGCTTGGTGCGGCGCTTGCGGCGTGCGCGCTTGCGGCCATCATATCGCTGTTTTCGCCAAGCGGTGCGGCGACATGGACGCGGGCCTCGACATTGCCGCCCGCGACTTACGCGATGAAAGTGCTTGACCTGCTGCGGTATGCGCTTGGCACCCCGGCCCTGATGTTCGTACTGATGTTTTTGCTTAGGCCGGCGGCAATGCTGATGTCGGGAATTTCGCGCCCAAAGCCCGAGGTCGTGGCAATGCGTGTGTTTCTTGCGGCGGCGGCCTTTTCTGCGGCTCTGGCGCTGCTGCTGCCGGGATCGTTCGCGGGCGGGGCTTTTGGAACATTCGCGGCGCGAGATTTGACCGCGCTTTTTGGCCCGTGGGCGGGTCTTGCGTTCGGCAGCCTGTTTCTTGGTTTTTTCGTGGCGCTGGGGGCGTCGTCGCTCAAGATAACATTTTCCGCGGCGCTTCTGGTGTTTTACAAGATAGGCGCCGGGCTTGAATGGATAGTCCGCAAAATCATGGGCAAAAAAGCTATCGGCGAAGCCGCTCCGGCGAAGTGTGAGCCGCCGCCCTGCGGGCCGCTGCAGGCGCAGGAACGCCCGCCGCAAAAGCGCAGGCAGAAGCCTGCCGCGAAGCCCGCCCGTTCATCCGCCAAGGCCCCCGACTATGAATTGCCGCCGCCCGAGCTGTTGGAAAAATCGACTTTTGCGGCGAACGTGGTCACGCGCGAACACAGGGATATTGCGGCCAGCATGGAGCTGAACTTCAACAAATACGGAATACAGGGGGCGGTGCGCGAAATTCATCCCGGCCCTGTCGTGACCAGATATGACTACGAGCCCGAAGACGGGCAGCGCATAGCCAAGATAATGGAGACGGCGACAGACATGAGGCGCGCGATGGCAACCGAGCAACTGCGCATAGCATTGGTGTCGCGCACGAAATACATCGGCATAGAAATGGCGAATCCGAACCGCCAGTTCGTATATTACCAGACGATGATGTCCAGTCAGGAATTTGCTGAATCGAAGCTTGAGCTGCCCCTGGCGCTGGGGGTGGACATAAGCGGCCGGCCGTTTTACGCGAATCTTGCAAAAATGCCGCATGTTCTGATCGCGGGCCGCACTGGATCGGGAAAATCTGTGTTCGTGCAGTCGGTGATAACCTCGATAGTATACCATAACCGGCCGGACGAGGCCAAGCTTGTCATAGTGGATCCAAAGGGCGTGGACTTTAACAAATGGAAGGGTATCCCGCATTTGATAACGCCGATAGTGACCGACGCTGCGGCGGCGGTGAACGTGCTGAAATGGTCGGTGAGGGAGATGGAGGAGCGGTATAAAAAATTGCAGGAAATGGAAACGCAGAACATTTCGGATTATAACGCGATGGTCGAAGGAATGCAGGTCAGGGGAAAAGTCATAAAGAAAAAAATACCGGTTGGAACCGACGAAGAAGGCAATGTGGAGTATGAGGAGCGCGAGGAAGCGCCCCGGAAAATGCCGTATATAGTTTTGATAATGGACGAGATAGCGGACTTGATGCAGCAGGCGAGAAAAGAGGTCGAGGCCTGCGTTCAAAGGATCACGCAAAAGGCGCGCGCGGCGGGGATTCATCTTGTGGCCGCGACGCAAAGGCCCGACGTGTCCGTCATAACCGGAGTGATAAAATCCAACCTGCCGACAAGAATCTCATTCCAGGCCAGAAGCCAGATAGACTCGCGCACGACTCTCGACCAGCCCGGGGCCGAGCAGCTGCTGGCGCAGGGCGACATGCTTTACAGCGAATCCGGCAAGCCGCCGATACGGGTTCACAGCGCGTTCGTCTCAGACAAAGAGATTGAAAAGATAGCAAAGTTCCTGCGCTCCCAAGGCAGCCCCGAATACGTGGAGGGAATAACCGAGGCGGTCGAGGGAATGGGCGGCGCCGCGATCGGCCTGCCGCCGGGCAAGGATGATAAAGACGCGGATCTGATGCGCCAGGCGGTCGATCACTTGCGCGGCAACCCGGGCAAAAGGCCGTCGACTTCCTTCATTCAGAGGGGGCTTGGAATCGGATACAACAAGGCCGCCGGGATAATGGAAAGGCTGGTCGCGACCGGCATAGTCCGGGAAACGGGCGGCGGCAAATATGAGCTGGCCTAGGAATCTGTCATTGCGGGCCCATCCGCGCAATCCGAGCAATAGCATGAGCGGAGCGAATCCGAATTTAACAATTTCAAAAGCGTGCGCGATAATCATAGCGCTATGGGTCCCGGCCCACGCGGTGGCGGGCGGGGCGCCCGCGCTGTTCGGCAACGCGGTGCAGGGCGGATTCCTGTACGGCGAGTCACGATGGGACGTGTCCGGGCCGAATCTGACAAAGCGCGACGGAGTGTTTGTAATAGCCCTTCCGATGGACGCGCCGGAAATCCTGACGCTTGAATTCTGCAAAAATGAAAAGTGCGGCAGGCACGATTACAAGATAGAGCAGAGAAAATACAAAGAGCAGAATATCCGAGTCGACAGCAAATTCACAGAGTATCCGCCGGATGTGCAAAAACGCATAGACGCCGAGGCCGAGCTTATCAGGAAAACGATGCGGATATTGGATTTTGAGCGTCTGAACCTGGCGGACTGGGAATATCCGTTCGCGAAAAAATACAAGTCCGGCGGCGGATACGGAGCCCGCCGCGTGTTCAACGGCATGCCGAAAAGCCCGCACAAAGGCTGGGACATAGCCGCGCCCCGCGGCGCGGAAGTGCGCCCGATGGCGCGCGGGCGCGTGGCGCTTGCGATCGACGGATATTTGACTGGCCGGACGGTGCTAGTGTCCCACGGCTACGGCATCTACTCCGCATACATGCATCTAGACCGAATATTGGTTAGCCAAGGCGATGAAATCTCGCCCGCTTCGGCAATCGGAACAGTCGGATCAAGCGGCCGGGTCAGCGGCCCGCATTTGCACCTTGGGCTTTATGCAGACGGCGTTGCGCTGGACGCCGAGCTTCTCTTTCGCATGAAATAAAAATTTGTGGCGCTTCACATTTTCATGATTTTATAGTAAAATGCTATTGAAAAAAAAGAGATATGATTGAAGATAATTTGCGAAAGCTCCGTATCCGGAAAAATCTGGACCGGAGAAGAGTGGGCGCCGGGCGCCGACATAGTTGACGGGATCTTGGAATTGCGCGGCCTTAGATCCGATGAAGAAAAGCGGTTGTTCCTAAACCCAAGCATGCGCGGGCAAATGCCGGATCCCTATAAGTTGAAAGACATGGGCAGGGCGGTCGAGATAACGGCCGGCGCGATCCGCGCCAAGGAGAAAATTGCTATATTCGGGGACTACGACGTCGACGGGATAACAAGCACGGCGATACTGGTAAAATTCTTCCGCGAGCTGGGCGCCGACGTCATCTGGCATCTTCCGGAT
>JAITBM010000064.1 GCA_031283565.1 Rickettsiales bacterium | reverse complement strand
CCGGCCTTTTGTCAAATCCGCTGCGGGATCGATTCGGCATAGACCTTCGGCTTTCATTTTATCCCCCGCAGGACCTGGCCAAAATAATAGCGCGAAGCGCAAGGCTGCTGGGCTATGCGGCGACAGAGGGCGCCGCCGCCGCGCTGGCGGCAGCCGCCCGCGGCACTCCGCGCATAGCAAACCGGCTGCTGAAGCGGGCGCGGGATTTCGCGGCCGACGCCGGGAAGAACACAATAGACTCGCCCGTGGCGGCCACAGCCTTGGCGCAGCTCAAAATCGATGCGGAGGGGCTGGACGAAATGGACCGCCGGTACATGGGCGCTATCTGGCGGCATTTCGCGGGCGGCCCCGTAGGAATCGAAAACCTCGCGGCGATATTATCCGAGCCCTCCGACACGATAGAGGACGTCATAGAGCCGTACCTCATGCAAAAGGGCTTTGTCCAGCGGACGCCGCGCGGACGCATCCTGACCGAATCAGGCGCAGCGCATTTGGAGTCTTCGCCGGCGAATTAAAACACTATGCGCCTGCTGCCGGCACGAGCCAAAATACAAATGCAGCCCATTCGACTGTTCGAGCTGAAACCCCGCAAAAAAACAGGCGGGCGCTTTTTTGCCGCCCCCGCTTTTTAAAGAATGCCATATTTGTCTATTATTTCGCATGAAATAAGAAATTTAGCAAAAAAAAGACTTTTATTTTTATAGCGAATCGGAATATAATTAAAATGTGTTAAACAAAAAGGATTGGAAATGGCACAAGCGAAAAAGACGATGAAAAAAACTGCGCCGAAAAAAAGCGCGGAGCCTTCCGTCAAAAAGGCGGCGGCTAAAACGGCGCCGGCCTCGGTAAAAAAAACGGCAGCTCCGGCTGTTTCGGCAGTTCCGGCGGCGGCCAAGGAAGAATGCCATTGCAGCCACAGGCGGATATGCTGGAAGAAAGTGCTGATATTCCTGCTTGGCGTGGTGATAGGAGTCGCGGCGGGCAAACTTACATGCCATGGCGGCAAGAAACCGAAGAAGTTCGGCCATCATCCAGAGTTTGTGGAAGGCTGCCTTGATCTGTCCAAGGTCAAGCACGAAGAGATGAGGGCAAAGCTTGAATCCAAGGATGCGGACAGCAACGGCTGCATAACCAAGGAAGAATTGACGGCGGCACACGTAGCGCCGCTTGATCCGCCGCTGGAAAGGAAAGAGCCAAGGAAGCCGCGCCGGAATCGCGGCGCCCGCATGGCCCCTGCCGCGCAGTAAAAGCACTTCATTGTCGAATAGGGCGCCGGGTTTTTCCGGCGCTTTTTACAAATCATGGCGCGGCGCCTCAAATCGCATTTCACATACTGCCGGCGATGTGCTACAATTGGGCCGTGAGGAGATTTCTGCGAATTTTTACATTGCTTGCAGCCGCCATTCCGGGCGCGGCGGCTTCGGATTCGGCCGAAAATCTGGCGAAGATCAAATCAGAAATATCAAACGCCAAGGCGCAGGACGCAGGACTTGCGCGGCGCATCAAGGAAGGGGAGCGGGCGGCCGCGCAAACCAAGCGGGCTTTGGTAAAAACGGCAGACGAGCTTTCAAGGCTGGAAGCCGAGCAGGCGGCCATAGCCGATAAGATCGCGCACCTGAACAATAGGCGCGCGGCGCTGGAATCCGAGATCGAAGAAAAAAAAGGCGGGCTTATGGACGCGGCGGCCGGTCTGACAGCGATATCGTACGCGGGCGCGGCAAGCGGTTTTGATTCGGCGGCGATCCGGGACCATATCATTACGGGGGCGATTTTGTCGGCGGTGTCGAACCGATTCGACGCGGAGATGAAAGCGGCGGATTTGCGTAGAAAGGAGCTGTCGGATCTGACCGGCGAGCTTAAAAAAAAGCACGGCGATTTTGCGGCAACAGAGAAAGATCGGCGGCGCGAAAAGGCCGAGCTGTCCGACCTGCTCCATGCGCGCGCAAATCAGAACCATGAACTGAAAGGCCGGCAGTACGAATTGCAGGCGCGCCTGTCGGATCTGTCGGCGCGTGCAAAAAGCCTGTCGGACTTAGCGGACAAAATCGGACAGGCGCCGGCGGCCGCGGCGAAAAGAAGCGGCCGGATGCGTCTGCCCGTATCCGGCATGCTGGTGCGGCGGTTCGCCGACCTGAGCGCGGAGGGCAGCCGGTCCGACGGCTGGCGGATAAGGACGGGCCCCGGCGCGCTTGTGCAGTCCCCCGGCGGAGGCCGGGTGGAATTCGCCGACACATTCCGCAGCTATGGCAAAACGGCAATAATCAACCACGGAGGCGGATACCATACGGTTCTGGCGAAGATGGACTCACTGTCGGTGCTGATAGGCCAGGATGTCCTGCCCGGCGAGCCGATAGGCCTTATGGGAAACAGCAACCCTGAGATATATCTGGTGCTCCGCAAGAACGACCGCGCGATAGATCCGGCGAAAATGTTCCCCGAGCCAAGATAGCCAAAGTAACGGGGCCGGCGCAATGCCATGCTTATCTATAATTGATGCGGCTAAAAAAATCGCGCTCCGGCAAGACCGAATAGAGGTGCTTTATAGCAATAGTGCTTTTCCTGTATTGTCGCGCGGCTATGCCGCGCGTTCTCATGACCTGGATAGTGCGCTTTTTCCCCCGGTATCATCCCGCAGCAAAAAAGAAAAGTGTCATCCCTGGTCCACCCGCGGGATCCAGGTAATATGGGT
>JAITBM010000052.1 GCA_031283565.1 Rickettsiales bacterium | reverse complement strand
CAAAAAAAACAACCCACAATGGCAATGCCGCAGCCAGTTTCTTAATTACCGGCAAGGTAATTTTTTATGAATTTTTAAAATCGTGGAAATCTTCTTCATCATCGGATTCTACGGACGGCAGGTCAATTCCGCAACGCTTGGTGTCGATTTTCGCCTGCTCGCTGTTCACTATGCGGCCATAATGCTCTGCTGATTGCAACAGCCGCTCGCGTTCTATCTCATCGATGGTCTGGCGCGCCTGATCTATAAACTGCTTGCGCCTCTGGCGCCATTTGTGGCATCGCTGCACCATCAGGCTTACCGACATTTGATTTTTTTTATGTTGCATAAAATCTTCCTGTTTTCGGGGATCAAACGTATTGTACTTCAAATCTTTACAAATTGCAAGCGAAATGGACCCCCCTAGCCCAGCAGCTTTGCCACTTCGTCGGCCAGATTGTCGGCCTGCTTTTCTATTCCCTCTCCAAGCACATAGCACGCGAATCCAGCAAGCTTCCCTCTGTGCTCTTCGACGATTGTCTTAATATTTTTACCGGGATCCATGACAAAAGGCTGTTCTTCAAGCACAGATTCCGCATAATATTTCTGCATGCGGCCAGCGATCATTTTTTCAGCGATCTGCTCTGGCTTTCCGGCAGTGGCCCCGCTCTCGATAAATATTTTCTTTTCACGCGCGACAATCTCGGGCGCCACTTCGGAAACGGTCATGAATTCGGGCTTTGCGGCCGCGATATGCATTGCGATTTTCGGCCCTATCTCGGCGATTTTCGCCGCATCCCCATTGAATGACACGGCGACCGCAATCTGCCCCATTCCGGCGCGAATGGCGTTGTGCACGTACGTGAACACCACATCCCCCCTAACAGATGCCATGCGGCGCAAAGCCATATTTTCGCCAATGGTCGCGATAACGGATGCGATCTCGTCTTTTGTTGAAACGGAAACCTTTTCAAAATTCCCCTTTTCTGCCAGGGCCCGTTCGCCGATCATTACCACAAGATCCTGGAATTTATCATTCTTGGCAACAAAATCGGTTTCCGCATTGACCTCGACTACGCATGCGAAATTATCGCATGAAACAACGTGCACAAGCCCCGATGCCGCCACCCGACCGGCTTTTTTTCCCGCTTTTATTATTCCCTTCTGGCGCAGCCAGTCGCTCGCGGCCTGCATGTCGCCGCCGTTTTCCACCAGCGCTTTTTTGCAGTCCATCATGCCCGCGCTGGTCTTTTCGCGCAGTTCTTTTATCATTTCAGATGTGATTTCTGCCATTTTATTCTCCTTCCTGTTTATCCGACTTATCCGATTTGTCTGATGTTTTATCCGATTTTTTTGCCGCAAGCCCGCCCAGGCGCTTTTCGATTCCGGATAAGATGCTTGCTTCGAACAAGTCGCAATACAACTGTATGGCGCGCGTTGCATCGTCATTGCCGGGCACGATAAAGCCTATCCCCTCGGGATTTGCGTTGGTGTCGCAAATGGCTATAGTCGGTATATCCAGAGTCATGGCCTCGACAATGGCATTTGTTTCGCGGGGAACGTCTATCACAACCAGCGCCTGCGGGACGCCGTGCATTTCCATTATTCCGCCGAATATGGAGCGCAGCTTGTCGATTTCCTTGGACATGAGTCCGACTTCTTTTTTTGTCAGCCCCAGCTTTTCGGCATTTTCTATGTCGCCCTCCATTTTCTTGAGCCTGCGAATAGACTGCGACACGGTGGACCAGTTGGTCAGCATTCCGCCAAGCCACCGGTTGTTCACATAATATTGACCGCATCGTTCGGCTGTTTCCTTTATTATGTCATGCGCCTGGTACTTGGTTGCAACAAATAAGATCTTTCCGCCTGCGGCGGCAATAGTCTCCAATGCCTGCATGGCCTTATACAGCAGCGGCGCGGCCTTGTTAAGATTGATAATGCGTATCTTGTCTTTGATCCCATACACGTACGGGGTCATCAGAGGATTCCAGCGGCGGGTATTATGCCCAAAGTGCACTCCGGCCTCCATAAGCTGTTTCATATTGAATGTCGGCAAGGCCATTTTTGTCTCCTTCGTGATATAAATCTAGAACCGGAACACTTCCCAACGCATTCGGTTTTTTGATTCTGTTATAGCAAAGTTCAGAGATAGCTCTGTTTTGCGGTTACGTTTATTCCTCGCTCCGCGCCGAATCCCCATGCCTAGGGACATAACCTTGCGCGAAACTGTGTCATTCCGGTTGCCCGGTGCCAGCATTATACGCCGCCGTATTTGAAAAGTCAAGCTATCGACTGATTTTAAGAAAACCGCCGGCGTTTGAAACCGCCCATCCTGCGGAAGCCACCAGATTTTGGAATTTGCGCCGCTTGTTTGTGAAAATGTGCGCCGTGGCGCCGATCCCTGAAATAGACCGCACTACAAGCCCGTAATTATCTCCGTCCGACAGCAAAAGCAGTTTCAAATCGGTCCAGTCCGCAAGCCCGTTCGGCAATTCCAACGCGACAAGCGCCAGATCTACCTCTTCGCTTGCCGGCAGAGAAGACGGCATGTTGTTATCCGCATACCATTTTTCCACCGCCGATCTGTCAAGCGTTATGGCAAAACGAGCTTCATACGCGGTCTTGGACAGCTTTTCGCGCGAGATAGATGTGGTGGCGATAAGGGCGTTCAACACGGATTCATCGGCGCCGGCTATGATGTTTTCAATGCCCGCGCGGTCTCCGTAGCGAGACAGAATCTGAATAACCGCGCTCCGCGTCGCGGATTCCGTCGCCTCCCGCTTGGCGGTGCTGGCGCTGGCGGCTGAAATTTTCATGTTTATTTCACTGGACAGATTCGGCGCGGCAACCGCCGGAATCACCGCAAATGCAGAGGCGCAAAAAAATAAAAACAGTTCGATAATTTTTTTCATGCCCGAAATGATAGCACCGCGTTTCGGCAAAGGCAAGCCCGGCCCCGCCAGCGCTCCTCCCCATCATAAAACACAGGCATTCCATCACCCGGCCCCGGCAAAACCGTACAAAAACGCCCTTTCTGTGCCAGATTGAATACATCCCGCATCAATTCGAAGGCGCTTCCCATTGACGAATTCCATCTTTTGCATTCAAAGACGTCTCGTTCACGCCGAGAGTTGCGACTATGCAGCTTTCTGCGGGCGCCGAGCTTGCGGCGACAATCTCAGACATCAGCACGGTATTCCGCGTATTTCCAGTACGGATAATTTCGGTCGCCTCCTGATTGCAGAGCATTTCCTCAAAGCAAGTCGGAACATTGGACATCTGGTTGCAAAACGCCTTTATTCTCACAGTATTTCCATGATAGGACGAATCGTTGCTCTTGTCTTGGCGGCACTGCTGGATTTCGTCAACGCATTTAAGATAGTTCTCCTTGGCTTTAACCAACTCTTCAGTCCGCGCATTTTCTTTTTCCTGCGCGAATTCCAGACGTTTTTTCTGCAGCATCTGCGTTGCGGCCAGCTTCTGATACCCCATGTTCTGCGCCTGCTTTTTCAGCTCTTCGCCATACACGTCGCAGTCGGCATTCGCATCCAGCACATATTTTTGCAGAATGGATATTCGCGCGTCGGCCACCGGAACCCTCAGCGACGAATACGGATCGCCCGATGTGTTGGCGTATCCGTAGCATGAGGCGTTGGCGTTCGCGGAAGCTGCGTTTTTCGCCTGAATGAAGCTGACTTCGTTCCCATCGTTCGTGACTGTTATCTTGCTGTTAAGATTGTACGGCCCGGTGCCGCCGCCGGATTCGGCAGGACGGTTCCCGCAGGCTTCGTAAATGCCGTTGAAACATGAATCGAGCACGCGACCGCACACATTGTTGTGCGCGTACTGGAACAAATTGTATCCCCAAGTCTGGGCGAGCGTGTCGACGCCGGTCTCTCCATTGACGAACACCGAGTTGCTGGACGCGCCGACGATCGAGGCCACATTGTTATAAGACCATGCGAGCCCTGATTCATCGTCGTACGTTATGGTGTTGACTTCGTTTATGGTGGATGCGTAAGTGTTGAGCGCGGAAAGTATGTCGGAGTCGGCGCCGTTCAACGCGTCCATCCAACTGCTGCCGTTCCCGCCGTACATGCCAGAGCAAGTAGCATTCATTTCCGGATTGCAATTCCAGTTGCCGGAGCTGCCCGGCATGAAGTGGGCCTTGCACCATTCCTCTTCGGTCTGGGACTTGTTCCTCATTGCGTCGCGGTACGACACGCAATTGAGTGATTTTTCAGCCTCGGTCAGCTGAAATGCCGACTGGATTGACTCGCCCTTTGTCGCAATGAGAAGGGACAGCTCGCCGGACACTTTGATAAGGTCCTCCTTGGCGGTCTGCAAAGTAGTCTCTACAGCATTGAAAGTCTTGACGCGCCCCGCGCATGCGCAACGGCGCTGCCCGGGGCTGCGGACAGAGCATACCTCGTCCATGCATGTGTAATAAGATGACAGGCAGTTCGAATATGCGTCTGCCGAAATCAGTCCCGTCGTCGGATCGATAATGCTGGAATATGTAGCGGGATAAAGACTGCTCGTGCCCGCGCGAGCGGCGGAGTACCCGCTGCTTCTGGATGCGCGTATGGCGGAGCCAGAAAGGGCGACGCGCGCTTGCCCGGCTCCGGCGCGGGCGACTACCGCGCGACGGCCCGCGGAAGCGGCGCCTGAACCTCCTCGGGACCTTGCTGTACGCACGCCGACAGATCTTTTCGCGGCGCTCGTCGTCGCAGCAGCGGCCGCTCCAGTACGCGCACCGGAATAATTGGGCCTGGCAGAAATTCCACGGGCTCTAGATGAAACCGCATCTTTTTTAGGCTGAGAGGCAATTGCGGAGCTGGACGCGGTCATCGCGACATTCGGTTTGTGCGCGGCGGTCCTCGGATTGACCTGAGCGGCGCGCCCGCTGCGTGCGCCGCCGCCGCGCGGGGATTGCGCGACTTGAGCAACAGCTTGCTCAACCTGAATGGGATCCGCGACGGCCGGAACGGACATCAGCGTAATGACTATAAGGGCTACGCCGCAAACGACGAACAATCCGCCGAGCCAGCCCTGAATCTTTGCATAAAGCATGCGCGATTTCATAATAAGCACTCCTTATCTATACCGATTATATCATTATTCCCGGCCCCCGCATAGCGATAAATTATGCCTCCGGCACCACCCATGATGACAATTCATTATTGTTAGATACGATGCATTTATCAATGACAAAGAAGGGGGACGGCAGCCCTACCACGACATAGACCGGACGGTTTTTGTCGATGCAGTATCGCCGAACATGTCGCGCTTTTGCTCGACAAGCGTCTGAAACGTATCGTTTGATATGACGCGCAGGACAAAAGAATCATCACTCCTTTGGGACAAGACCGGAACAATGCGCCGTTCCAAAACACCCGAGTCTTTAAGAACCTGTTCAATGATGGCGAGCCTTCGCGCCGCGAGCTTGCGCCCGTCATAGGTTCTGGTTCCGCGTTCGGATATGGAAACTTGGACGGCCCGTTTGGGATTTGCGGCGACGATCCCGGCATATTCGGACAACAGATTGTATGTATCGCGCGAAAGCGCGGAATCGTCGTCGTCAAAGCTGATCTTTATTTCAAGCGGCCGCACTCCTCCGGACTGCTCGGACAGATCGCGCGAAGAATCGAACCCGACTTCGCTTTCGTCAAAAGACGCTACATCGTACCCGTCATCAATTTCGTATGTGGACAAGTGCTTGTTTTCTTTGAGGAAAGTTTTTTTGAAGGCTCGCTTAAGCTGGGCCGGCGACAACCTAGTAAGCGGAATCTCGTCCGGATTTTTATACGCGAATTCGTCAGAATCCCCCACTGGCTCGCGTTCGATTGGATCAGGCACGGCGGCCCTCTTGGCGGGCACGTACTTTGGAGCGGACTTTATGACAGACGGAAATGCCTTCACTTCGCGATCGGGGCGGAGGCCCTCGTCTTCGACCGCGCCGGATGGCACGAATTCGGCTTTTTTAGCGCGGACTGGAGCGTCCCGCACTATCGGGGCGGACCGCACTTTCCGCGTTCTTGCGGCGAACCGCGATATTTCGGCACCCATGGGCCCGCGGGAATTGCGCGCCAGAGAATCCAAAGATTCTTCAGGCAAAAATTTTGTCGGCCCGGCGCCAAAGACTGAATATTCGGATTTTTCCGGCATGCGCAGCGGAGCATCCACATTTGACCACAGATCCTGCTCCGGCCGCTTGGGAACCAGATATTCGTTTCCCCCGCTCTTTGCGGCAACCCTAAGCGCATCTGCAGAATTCCGTGCCGACTGAGTGCGGCGCTGAGGCGGCACTTCGCCATAGAGCTCCAGCGCAGACACGCTTCTGGCCGGATCTATGACCGGCAGCTCTCCTACGGCGAAAGCGGGCGAAGCGAGCAAAACAGCCGTCAAAGACAAATGGAATTTCGACATTCCTTTCCTTCCTTGAAAGATAGTCTATAAAAAAACGACCGATCGGCGCAAGCACTTTTTTCAGACTTGATTCGCACGAGCAAAATCAGCTAGAATCGCACCATGCAGGAGAGGAAAGAATCATCTGGTAATTTCATGCTTCAAGCGCTGCTGGCGCTCGGGCTTGTGATATCGTTCCTGCCAATGTTCGCCAACAAAATGCACGGCATGAACGAGAGCCGCGAGAATGCGGCCGCCGCCGCGCAGATGATGGCGGCTTGGGATGCGGCGCGGGCCTTTGTGCGTGAAGAATTCGACAATCTTTCGGACGGGATAAAAATATATTCGGACGCCGAGCTGGCGATGAGGCTGGAGCCGTTCGGACTTCCGCTAGGCTTTTCGACATCGACGCCACTTGGCGGAAAGATATCGCTGATGATCGGAAAAAACGGCCCCAACATGCTGGCGCTGATCCTGGCCACGCGCGGAAAAGCAAGCGAGCTGAGGAGCGCAGAGATAATGGCGCGCCTGGGCTTTTGGGGCGCGATACCCGGCACCGACGGAATTCTGCGCGGAGCGACCGGCGGCTGGGAAACGGATGAGATTCCAGGCGACATGCCGCTTCCGGATGCGATACTCATGCGAGTACCCGAAGACGAGGAATTTTCGGAACTGGTGGTCCGCAACGCGAAAAGACCATCGAAGAACGCCTTTCATACGCCGCTTGGAATGGATGGAAACAATATAAGCGCCGTGTCGGCGCTCAGAGCAATGGGCGGCAAGATAAAGAATGCCGCCGCCGCCGACTTCGTGCTGTCGGGGACCGAGGCGGACCGCAAGAACCGCAATGAAATAGGCTCGGTCCGAACGGACAAGGCGCTATTCCGGTCCCCGGATGGAAATCCCCTGACGATAACCAGATCAGACTTGCAAACCGGGGATTTCAGCGCGACGTCGATCGCAGAGCATGGAGACACGGGCGGAATGACAGCCGGCACGGTATCGGTAAGGGACTTCAACATGACGGCAGGCAGCAACAGCTTTTCCGGCCCGGCCACATGGGACATAAAAACGAACGCTTATCTTACGAATATAACACTCAATGTTGAAAAGCTGAGCATATCGACATTTCTGGACACCAGCAGAGGCCAGGACGTGTTCATATCGCAGACAGATTCGAGCCAGCTTGAATACGCTTCGGGCAGCGGAATAACGGCCGGAACGATAAAGGCGGAACACATAACATTGCGCGACCAGATATCGAGCGAGCTTTTAAGCGGGGGCAACGGCATGCCTCTTCTGGAAATCCGCCCGGCGGGGACCAGCCTGCTACCGGATGCCCTGATAAGCGGAATAAACAATGACGAGCTGGCGATACCGCTGGATGCCGGGGACAATGCGGGCAAGACGGAGCCATGCCGCGCGATAGTGGCACGCGCCGGAGGCCGGTATGACTCCGCATCGCTTGCAGGCGCCATAGTGTGCCGCTTCGTCATGCTGAATCGGATAGAGCGCAGGCTGGACATAAAGAAGTGCCTTGACGCGGGGGGCTCGAACTGCGAATGAATAACGAACGCTCCGAGCGGGGCGCCTCAATGTTGGAAATGATGTTCGCCGCGGCAGTGATGGCCCTGGCGCTTCCGTTTGCGTACCGCCAGATTTCGCAAGCCGGAGAAAGTTTGAAAAACGCGGCGATAGCAAAAGATCTGATGGCCGAAAGCGCCGACTTTCGGAATTATCTTCGCATGAACGCGTCCCTGCTGGAAGATGGAGAACTTACGGAAGTGGAATCGCAGAATCTTAAAATATACGTTGCCAAATCCGAAGGCGCGGCAACCGGATTTCTGGTGGCGCAGCATTTTGAAGATGACGTGCTGCGCGCCCATAAAGTGGCAGCAATGATAGGGCACGACGCCGCGGTTGCGGGGGACGACGGGGCGGCCTATTCCGGCGGCGGCTGGAGCGTGCAATTGCCCGACTTGGAACCCGGAGATATTGTAGTGCGCTCGACAATGTCGCTCCAGAGCGACGAAACCGCAAAATACCTGTACCGCACGGTTCTGTCAGAAGGAGAACTGTCGACAATGAAGCGGGATTTGTCAATGGGGGGCAAATCGCTTGTGAACGCGGGGGAAGTGTCGGCGAACAAGCTGAGCGCGCAGGCGATAGACGCCTATCTTGTCGCCACGCCGGTAATAGCGGCGGCGGGATTGCATTTTACAAACGGGCTTAATCTGAACCCCGGGGAATCGCACATCCCCGCGATAAGGGCCACCGGCGATGCGATAGGCTTCCGCAATTTCTGGACGGACGAGTTTTCGGGCGCATCCATTGCGGCGGATCGAGGCTCTGTGTCGCAAAAACTGGTGGTCTCGAACAAATTCGAGGCGAAATCGTCTTATTCGCGCACGGCGTCCGGCTTTGCGGGAACATCGGCCGGAACCGTGAGGACTTCGTATCTGAGCGCGGAAACTTTGACATTTTTGTCTCCGTTCGGCCTTACAGTGTCGTCGGAATTGATGCACTCGTCGGATCCGCCGGTAAAGCTCGGATCATGGACATTTCCAAACTCCGGCGGGGCCGGCCCGAAATTTGAAGATTTGAAATTGTCGAATTTTTCTGGACGCCCGGCGGTCCCGGCGAAAACGGACTTCTCCGAGATATTAAAGGAGGGCTGGCGATGACTGGCATAAAAAACGCCGAAAGGGGCTCGGGGCTTTTGGAGTTGCTGCTGACCCTCGCGGTGTTCGCATCATTGATGCCGTTCACATACAGGTTTGCGCAGGATATAAGGGAAAAGTCCGAAAATGCGGAAATAGTGAAAAAAATAGAGCTGATCAAAGACGCGCTGGAGCGGCATGTCGCGGACAACAGGCAAAAACTGCTTGAGCCGCTATCGGCAAACGTGACAAGAGTGAAAATGTCGGACCTACCGGAACTTGCGAATATGGATTTGGGCGGCGCGAAGGCAG
>JAITBM010000022.1 GCA_031283565.1 Rickettsiales bacterium | reverse complement strand
AGGGGGCGAAAGCAGACAGCGCGTACCAGAAACCTGCATCCGGGATTTTGAAAACTGATCTAGCCACTGCGGTGCAAACCAGTCTTGGCAAGGCAGACAGCGCGGTCCAGAGCGTTGGTCTTGCGAGCGGAACGAACAACGGAACGGTAAAGCTTACGGTTGGCGGCACCGCTACGGATAATATAGCGGTGAAGGGTCTTGGAAGCGCCGCTTATACTGCCAGCACGGCGTATGCCACTGCGGCGCAGGGAGTAAAGGCAGACAGCGCGCTTCAGTCCGCCAGCAGTCTGAACGCGGCAAAGCTTACCGGGACCGTTCCGCAGGCTTCGCTTCCCAAGGCGTCGGCGTCGGCCTATGGCGTTGCAAAGATGAGCCTGTCGGGAACCGTGCTGACCATTACGACCAATTGATATGAAAAAATGGCGGATTCTTGTTTTTGCTGCCGTTTTGACACCGGCCCGCGCGGCTCTGATAATAAATGGAACGGAGGTCAGCGGCAGCGGAACAATCAAACACAACGGCACGGAATTGACCAACATTGCGTATAACGGCACGATCGTGTGGGAGGCAACCGCTCCGCTGCCATTGCCGCCGACTATAAGCCTCCCAAACTGCACCTACAATATTCCGGCCACCAGCCTGAGCGCGGCCACCGCATGCCTTGGATCCAGCAATACTTCCGGCCACTGGCAGCTGATATCAACCTATACCGGCGCCGCCGGCGACCGCAAGATCAAAAAAGCGGGCTCCGTTCCGCCCGGGATTTACCGCGTCGAGTCAAACAACAGAGACTCTAATTATAGACTCGGATCGCTGATTCTTTTGACCGACAAGGTCATGTATTACGGGCATCTTGATGCGCCGGAGCAAACCACTTCCAGGCTTGCGCTATCCATAAAACATTCGTACGGAATAGGCGATCAAGAGAACGGCGCCGGGTGCAACTGGCAATTCAGCGCATCGATTTCCTGTCATGCCCAGCCGGCGCTATCCATATCTCTTGCCGACAATGACGGCACTGTGGATTGGATTTCTGGCCCGACCATTTCGGGAATCACAGCGGACAATACCGAAACGCCGATCGGCGCCTCCGCAATTTACAGGTGGGTGAATTAGTTCTGCCGTCATTAAAAATAAATAGTGCCATTGCTCCGCCGCCCTACCGCCGATGATGCGTTCATTTCATTGGACGCGACAACTTTCTTACAATATCACATCCAGGATATTATTGACCGCATTATTGACGGCATGCGCTTTGGCGGCCATTCGCGCGAGCCTTTCCGGATTTCCAATCAGGGCGCCAAGATGCCGCGCAACCAGTTCCGGCGTAAAGTCGGCCTGGGTTATCACAATTCCGCCTCCATTTTGAGCAAAAGCCCGCGCATTTGCCATTTGGTCCGGATTGATCCCGAGCGGCACCAGAATAGCCGGCACTCCGACGGCCTGCATTTCGGCGACGGTGCCGGCGCCAGAACGCGAAATGACGAGCGAGGCGGCCGACAATTCCCCAGCCATGTCCTTTATGAAAGACAGAATGTTGTTTTTTACCCCAAGATCCGCATATTCGCGACGCAGCTTTTCGACATTTTCGGGGCGCGTCTGATGAATGACAAACAAGTCACGCCGCATGTTGGCGGGAAGAACCCGAACCGCCTTTGGAACAACATCGTCCAGAACGGCCGCCCCGAGACTTCCGCCCGTTATAAGCAGCCGCCCGGATTCGGGTCTTGCGACTGCGGAGTAAAAATCCCTGCGGACCGGCAGGCCGACCAAAATCCCGGCTCCGATCGGAAAGCTGGTCATGAGCGTTTTAACGAAAGGCATCGCGAACTTGTTTGCCCGCCCCATGACGGCATTTTGCTCGTGCAAAAACGCGGGGATGCGCCATATCCGCCCGGCGATTAAAACCGGAACACAGGAATATCCGCCGAATGCGACTATTTTGTCCGGCCGCGAGAATAAAAACCGCACGGTCAGCGCGACAGTTGATACGGACATTTTTATCAGGGATGCGGCCCTACGCGCCATAGATCTGGCACCCACCCCCGACGCCCACACGCGCACCCGGCGCCGGCCGCCCCGAATGTGCCTGAGCCCGCGAGCATCTGTGGAAACAACCACGCAGTGTCCGCGCCGCGCCAGCTCGTCCGCGACGGCGACCGCCGGGAAAATATGCCCGCCGGTTCCGCCGGTGGCGATCCAGAACTTCATGATCCCCCCCATTTTTCACGCCTGATGGCGCCAAGAGCCACGGCGAGCAAAAGGCTGAATCCGACAAGAGACGATCCGCCATAGGATATGAACGGCAATGTTGTGCCCTTCATGATGACGCCCGCGGCGGTAAGAACATTCAGCATGACATGGAGCGCGAAAAACATCGCCGCCCCGAAAATTACAAGAGATGAGAAATCATCCCTGGCAGCGACGGACCGCTTGAACAAAAGCGCGAACATCCAGAACATCGCGGCCAGAAGAGCAGCGCATGCAACGCCGCCCCACATCTCGGCCAAATGCGAGAAAACAAAATCATTGTTGGCCATCGGCACCCGCTGGAACAAAAAGCTTTCCTCGCCGCGGCCCCACAGCCCTCCGTTTCGTATGGCATCCAGCGCCCGTTCGGCCTGCCAGCCGTCGGATCCGCCCCCAAGGCGCAATCTGAAATGCGAATGCGCCATGGACACAGCGCCCGCGACCACACCCAGCAGCCCCAGCGCCGCAATGTAGCGCCACTTGGCGCCCAACCAAAATATCATGGCGCCGAAAACGGCAAGATACATGAACATGTTTCCAAGATCCGGATGAAAAAACATGAATGCCAGCATTGCGGCGAACGCGGCGCCGTAGCAAGCCCACGCGGATCGGACGGATTCGCCGCCGATCCAGTCTGCGGGCTCGCGCCTCTTCGCATGGGCCAGGAACCAGGAGGTCAAAACGACAAAGGCGGGCTTTAACAAATCGGCCGGCATGACGGACCATCCGAAAATCATGAACCACCTGCGCGATCCGTGAATCACATGCGGCGTCAAGTATGTGGCCGCGAACAGGCCCATGCATATTCCAAGCAGCATCCACGCCGCATTTACGGTCATCTTTTTTCCGATCATCGGAACGACCAGAAATATAGCGGCTGAGGCGGCGTAAAAAAAGACAGTCTTGTGAAAAAGCCGAGGCGAAGATATTCCGCACAAAATTCCGATAAAGCAAAATGCAGCGACCAACCCGAAGATCCACCAGTCTATCTGAAACCACCAGTTAGTCAGCCAAGATCTGTCGGAACGCTTCAAAGCCGAAGGAGCGCCGCCGCCGCTCCGCTGAAAATAACCGTCAAAATAAAAAACCTGTCGGTTATTTTCGTCTCGCTCCAACCTTTTCGCTCAAGGTGGTGGTGAAGCGGCGCCATTAAAAACGGCGCATGCCCGCGAGGCGCGACAAACTTGTAGTAAAGGCTTTGGATCATGGAGGACAGCAGAATGACCACCATCATCAATCCGGCAACCGCCATGATTATTTCGGCCTTCATGAGCAGGGATACCGCGCCGAGCATTCCGCCCAGGGCGAGCGATCCCACATCCCCCATGAAAACGCTTGCCGGCTTGGCATTGAACCACAAAAAGGCCAGAACTGCCCCGAATAAAGCCCCGATCACCGGAAACATGGCGCCCGCCTCCGGCAGAAAAATCAGGCTCGGCAGAAATCCCGCGCGAGTTACGCCAAATAGTGCGACTCCCATGACCCCCAGGACGCACAGGTAAATTTTTGCCAGCATTCCGTCGAGCCCGTCGGACATATTTGCGGCGTTTGCGGTGCCGGCTATCACCAGATACGACCATGCGAAATAGAAAATCCCGGCGGAAATCGCAATGCCAAAAGGCAGCAGAATTGACAGCTCGGGGACATTGGCGGGCATGGTGTAGTCTATCAGGAATGACAAGATTACGGCTATGACCCCCTCGGCCGCCAAGCGTCCGAATTTGGATAGCCCGCTGTAAGAGTTGCCGTGGCGGATTTTGCCTAAATCGTCAATGAATCCGACAAAGCCGAAAGATGCCAGCGCCAACAGGGGGATCCAGGCGACAAGACTGTCAAGCTCCATGAATAAAAGCGATGCGATTATGATTGCCGGAATGAACAGCAATCCGCCCATTGTCGGCGTCCCGGATTTCTCAAGGTGCGCGGTTATTCCGTCGGATCGAATGGGCTGCCCCCGCCGCTGAATGGCAGCCAGCTTTGGAATGAAAGCGCGTCCGAAAAGCATGACTAAAACGAATGAAGCAAAAAAAGCCCCCGCGAAATAAAAACCATTGCCAAAATTCAGGAAAGAAAACATACTCCGCCTCTTTTTTTCAAATTATATCACACCAAATATGCATTTTCAATTCCTTCGCTTCTCATAGTTCGATGTCATAAAATAAAAAAGCCGTCCTTCCTTAATCCGTGCCTATTTTGTACAAAAAACGTCATGCCACTCTTATTATTTCCATATACAGTTGAGCGGCTTCCGTCCGCATTTGCCATAATAATAAAAGGTATCGTCCCGGGGACCCTCTCTTCGGTGTCATCCCGGGCCCACCCGCAGGATCCAGGTAATAATACGAGCGAAGCGAGACTGAATAGTAACGTTTTATAGTAGTGCTTTTCCTGTTATGTCGCGCGGCTTCGCCGCGCGTTCATATGACCTGGATCCCGCGGTCAAGCCGCGGGATGACACCGAGGGAAAGAGGGGCGCGGTATTGTTAATGGGAACGTAAGCGAAGCGAGACTGAATAGTAACGCTTTACAATAGTGCTTTTCCTGATTTGTCGCGCGGCTATGCCGCGCGGCCCTATGACCTGGATCCTGCGGGTGGGCCCGGGATGACACCGAGAGAAGGGAAGTCGTACGAGGACGCTTTTAATTGACATAATAGTTATTTGTGCGTAAGAAAAAATGGTTCCTTTTTTCTTTACGATGCTACTCTTATTTTAACAGGCTTTGTCACTGATTGCAAATGCTTTTTATTATTAATGGCAAAACACCGGATTTATAAGCATTTCTTCATGTTTTTGCTCTGCTGTGTCCTCTGTTTTT
>JAITBM010000036.1 GCA_031283565.1 Rickettsiales bacterium | reverse complement strand
GAACGAGCGATAGGTTGTTTCTGCTGGCGCGCTCGCCTAATCTGGCCACGCGGCAAAGTTTGTATCCGATTTGCCTGCAACCTAATTCAGCTTAATGTGTGCCCCGATCATCAGATGCTGATGGCAAAGATGAAAATGCCAAGCCCCAGACCTGTGAGGAAGCCGAATTTGAATCCGCTAAAAAATCCATATCTGCGCCGGTAATACATGACCCAATAATAAGGCACTTTGGCCGAGGCTTGCAATTGGAAGCTTTTCCTAAACGGCTGCGGCTTGACATAGCGATTGATTTTATTATCATGCAAAAAATGCATGTAGAAAATGTAGAACTTTTGAGAGGCATTGCAGCTGGGTTTGCTAAAGGCCTGACCGCGCCGCGCTGTGTGGCGCTTTACGGAGATCTTGGCGCAGGGAAGACTGAATTCGCGCGCGCCGTGATACGCACGCTTCGCGGGCCGGATGTCATTGTGCCGAGTCCGACTTTCACGATAGTGCAGGATTACTGCGGAATTTCGCATTTCGATTTGTATCGTGTGAAAAGTACTGTAGAATTGGAAGAAATTGGATTTTTCAACGCGCTTGCGCTGGATATAACCCTGATAGAATGGCCAGAAATAGCGGAACAATTCCTGCCAAAAAATGCGGTTAGCGTCCATATAAAATCGTCCAGCATAGGCAGGGAAGTAGTAATGTGCGACAAAGTTCATGATATCCATTGAATAAAGCCGCTATTCACGTGAAGGCACAGATGACTGTAATGGTCAACCTCAACTGCACAGCATATATTTTTCGATTGTCATCGTGCGACTTGACTGCGCGATTCCGATAAATATCGCGAGCAAAGCGAGACGATTAAAATTATGTGACGCTTTCTGCTTTGTCGCGCGGTCCTCCATAACCTGGATTGTGCGGGCGGATTCACAATGGATTAATAGTGCAAAGGGAAAAATTGACAAATAAAACACCGCACAATCTTTACATAAGATGGTATTTTGTGTTGTTTAGGCATGATGGAGTCGGCATAATGATTCTCAAAGAGAGATATGTATTCATGCATAGGTTTTCAGTATTATTTTCACCAATTTTTCTGTCGATTGTCACATTGTCCGCTGCACCGGCGGCAGGGGATGCACCGGTTATTGCGACAGAAAAATTTGTGCGTAGCGGGCTCGCAACACGGGTAAGCAATACTGCATTTGATTCTTTCAGAGTCAGTTTAGAATCGTTTCAAAACCGGGACGCCGGATTTGCAACCGCCGCGCAAGGAGCTAAGGCCGATACCGCATTGCAGCCTGTGGCGCTTGTGAACTATCTGGCGAAATCGGGTGGAACGATGACGGGCGCGATAGCAATGGACGGGGCGAAGATCATGGGGTTGGGGGTGCCGACGGCCGCAACTGATGCCGCGACCAAGGCGTATGTCGATACTACTGCAAGAATGAGCGGAGCTGCTGACGCATGGTGGGCTCCGTACAAAAATAATACTGCATTACCTGGCATTATTTCCGCGACGGATACGCCCAGCGATGGCAGGATGGGTGGTTTGTGGAGTGTAATATTTGCAAACGGAGAATTCAGGGGCATATCTTGGTGTTCTGATAGAAGGGAGATTTTTTCTCCGAACTCCGGCCCGAACTGTTGGTGCAGGATAACGCAGCCGGTTATTAATGGCTCGTATTGGGTATTCTACAATACGTCTGATAGTGACGGATGTTTTTGGCTTTGCGCAGATGCTTGCGCGTATTGCGTCAGCAACGGCTCTGGTTATGACTGTACGCGGTCTGCAATGCTAGCGCCGATAGAAGGCGCGATACCATGAATGAGTTGCCAAAAAGTGCAGATTATGGCTGGCGGCGCGGCAGCAGCGAGATGACGGCATCGGCGAAGTCCGGCGCCGCGCGCAGATACGACCCGCTTATCAGATAGTCCGCGCCAGAGGTCCAGCAAAACGGCGCAGTTTCGGCATCTATGCCGCCATCGCAGCTTATTTTGTATGCGAAACCGTATTTTGCGCGGGTGTTTGCCAAAGTACGTATTCTAGTCGCCGTTTCCGGCATGAATTTTTGCCCGCTCGCCCCAGGTTTCACTCCCATCACCATAACTTCGTCCAGCATGCGCAAGAGTCTCGGCGTAAGCTTTTTCAGGTCGAAATCGGGCGATATTGCAAGGGCGCATTTTTTTCCAAGCTCTTTTATGCGCAGCAGCGATTCCGATATGCGACGTGCTCCGCTAGACACTATTATCATGTCGGATCCGGCCTTTGCCGCACCATCCACCCACAGCATCGGGTCATCCGCCATAAGGTGCGTGTGCAGGAACAACTGCGTTTTCGCTCGTATTCTGCTTATGTCGTCAAAGCTTCCCATTACCTTGTCGGTGTAAAATCCGTCCATGATGTCTACGTGGATTCTTTTTATTCCTATGCCATCAAACATTTTATACACATATTTGTTGTTTATGTTCCAGCACATTACCGATGGAATTATTCGGCCGCCGCGCACCTGGGCTATAGGGTGCTTCCTCACCGAATGCATGTCCGGTTCGAAAAGCATGGATCCGATCGCCCCGGCTGAAGCCGCCGAATCCAGCACTGTTGCCTCTATTCCTTGTTTTTTTAGGATGACAGAATTTATCAAATCAGCGGCCAGGCCTGTTATGAAAAGTTTTCGCCCGCTGAGATCGACTCGACGCAATATCTCTTCAAATATAATGTTATTGCAGTCTATCCAGGCATTCCAGATGTCGGCGCGTGAAATTCCGTTCTTTTTATCCACAAGCACATAGTGGTCCGATTCCGATCTTGGTTTGCCAAGCACCGCAAGCTTGACGGCCTCGGCTCTATCGAATCCGATGCCATAATCCCGCGCGATGCGTTTTGTCGCTTCGCTCTGCCCGGTTTCAAGATCGAATCGCGAGATCAATCCCCGCCCAGTGGAAATTCCAGCCTTGGTGGTGGTTTCGCCGAAATCTATAAACACAGCATTCTTGCCGTACGTCTTGGACAAAAGATATATCGGATCGAAAAAGCCCAGGGCAGCGCAAGAGACTTTGCCGAAAGCTCCTTTGATTTCCGCTATACGTGCCTCTGGGCACGATATCCGGCAGAATTTCACGGCCAAAGTTTTGCAAATCTTTCCCTCGGCGTCTGCCACATCCTGCTCTCCATCCAGCAGATAGCGCAACGGTATCAGGTGCAGCGTCAGTCCGCCATCCGTCGGCTCGGGCGCTGCGTTCATTATGTCGGACGCAGCAATCTGTTTCCGGCGCGGGAATATTATCAAGCCGTCCAGCAATTCGCCGGCGGCAATTCCAAGGTTTCCTGTTATGAACGCGCCTTTGAACCGAACGCCTAGTTTTTCCTCCATCTCGTCCATAACATCGGCAATGCAGTCGGAAAGGGTCTCCTTTTGCGAGGCAGCCAAATGGGTCTTTCCGCGCCCGGCCGCAAAAGCCCTGACACGTCCGGTTCCGGCATCAATCGCAAGAAATGTTTTTTTCACGCGCGGGCCTCATTTTACAAGCGTTCGCTTTGGGTCCCTTAAATCCAAGGATTGGAACGATTTATTCAGAATTCCTAGCGACCTTATTTCATCTATGGCGGTTGCGATATTTTCTTCCGGCAGCAGAATCGAGGCGCCATTTGAAAGGAATATGTCCCATCTGCGCCCGTTATGTGCCACATAGTTCGTCATGCGGGCCAGCTCGCCGTGCGAATTAACCGCGGCTATGACGTCCGCAACATCCGGAGGCACGCGGCCCGCAAACAGCAATCCCTTCGGCCTGCCGGGTAATGGCATCATTATGGGGCCGCTTTCAGAAAGCGGGTAAAAGTTTTTCCCATCCGTCCATGAGGCGATTATTTTCTTAAAGGAAAGGCGCACCAGGATACTGCCATCCTGCCTGTTCATGGCGCTGGCGCTTTCTATGCTTGGAAATGCGCCCGCCGCCGCAACCAGCGCTTCTGGCTCGCCGGCATGCCTGCTGATGAATGCGGCCAGATCGCGTGGCACTACGGCATCAGATATGATGCTCGCGCGGCTTGGCGGAGCAGATCCGATAGCAAATCGGACCGCTGCGTACAAAAGGACCGCGCCGGTCAGCGCCATATATATGAAAATGACGACCCTGCATCTCATTTTCCTAGGATTTCCTGTATTTTTGCGGCGCTTTTTTCCATCGAACGAGCTTGAGCGCGCCTGACATTTTCTTCTTCCATCTCTTCTTTTTGCGCAACCCCCATATCCAAAAGTTTGGCGAGTGCCCCGCCTACCGTGTTCATTGGAACGCTAGGTTTCGGCCCGGCGCCGCGCCACGAAGTCGTTCGTCCCATAGCTGCGGCAGCAGTTTTGAAAAAGCTGTCAGCCTCGGACAGCGATATGGCGGCATAGCTGGCCCGTAAAAGGCTGGGCAGGTCCGCAGTGGCGCCAAGATAAACTATTTTGTGGTTTTCCTCTATCCGTCGGTTGATCCGCCTGGCCCTACCGCGCTTAAACTCTCCGTAAAGCGCTATGATGAAGTCGTCTCCAAGATCTTCGACTGCGGTCATAAGTGCTTTTATGTTGCGCTCGTCCACGCCGAACGCAAGGATCATACGTTGATGCGGCGCTATGTTATATTCAGACAAAAGCTGTATCTGCCGGTTGCCGGAAACTGCGGACGGATTCCACACCGAAAGATCTATTCCGATATCGCCCGTGAATCGGAAATATGGCACGTGCGCGCGCTTTGCGAAGTTTTCGGCTACCTGGTCGAATGCTATGATGTGCGAGAATCCACGGATTTTTCCGACCCCTGTTAGTCGTCCAAAGATTTTATGCAGCCTTAGAAGCGGGCCCTGCGCGTACTGCGCGTTCTCTGAACCCGGAGCCGCTATCGCAGCGCGACACCCTTCCCGCGCGAGTCTTTTTTGCAATGTGGTAAGCTGGCGGGACAGATAGCTTGCAAGAAGCAATGTTTGTTCTTTCATTATTTATTCTTTTTTACTCAGCCCGCAATAGATATCCCTTTTTGAACATGCACTTCCGGTAAGCGCCGACCGATTTGCTGGTGGTTCCCGGCGGGCTGCTCATAAGGTATCGCTGCGCGACGTCAATGTTCTCGTTGGACTGGAATGTAACCCACATGCCGTTCCAGTCCGGCATTTGGGATCCCGCGTTCGGCATAAGCAACTTGGCTACGCGCGATCGCGGCATATGCGATGGCTTGCTTATGCCGAGGCATGCCTTATGATCCTTAACAAACTGCTCGCTGGTTACAGCTTCATTCTCCCAGTTCAGGATCGTGGCATTGTCTATATCGCCGCCATTGGGACTGCTGCAAGAGGCAAGCGTCAAAGCTAGCAAAAATGTCATCGTTATGCGCATGATTCGGATTATATCATAATTTCTGGCAAAGAAGTCAAATGTTTAGCCTGTGGAATTTATTTGTAAAAATGGAAGAAAAGTTTCTATAATAAAGGACAAGGAGGCGGATATGGACAAATTTGTTGAGCTGAGGGGGCTTTATTCGCGCATTATGACGCTGATGTCGGCGGTATGCGCACGGAAAGGACTGGATATGGACAATTACTCCGGCCGGTTCTTCGCTGCCGACCTTTTGGAGCTACTGATTGCGGTTGGCGAAAAGGCTGGGGCCGATGTGAAGGCTCTGTCAGCCGAGCTTGCCGGAAAAAAGGACATTACGCCGTCCGGGAAGCCGATTTATAAAATGACGCTTGAAGAGTTCGAGCGGCTGGTGGCGTGGGGAGGCGCCGAGCTTTACAATGTGGAAAACTAGAGTGACAAAAATATTTTGCGCGACTTTTTTGGCTGCATGCAATGCCAAGGCGCCGGTCATGGATATCGTGAATGTTATAGAAGACAAAGTGATCGACGAGCATTCGATTCCGATTTACCCGAAAAAGGCAGCGCTTACGACGGACACGGCGCAGAGGTTCTCTTTAGAGCTGCCGAAGCGCTGCCGCGTAGACTGGAATAACCAGAAAATATTGTCGGTTCTGCCAGAAGAGGTTATGAGTCTGGCGCGGCTGGACGGCGGCAGCGAGCTGCCGAAATTTCAGGTCAAGGACTATAAGTTTGAGAAAAAGACGATTGGCGAGGCACTCGAAGCGCTGCTGGATGGCACCAAGATGCGGATAGTTGAAGATCAGAGCATGGTCGACCTGATCGCAGCAGACATAAAGTCCGGGGATCTTGCCGATGCAGTCGAGCTGCTCGCCAAACTAGCGCGGGCTTATTACTATTATGACGAAGACGCGAAAGAGCTTCATTTGACCAGCCACGCTAAGTGGCTGATTAAAATGCCGAAAGATGAAACCGTCGTCATGGCGCTGATAGACGCCTTGCATGGGAATGGGCTGATAAACATGACTGTCAACTGGACCGACAAGACGCTTGCCTTCGAAGGTAATCACCAGACTGAAAAAGAGGTCCGTTCCGTCATAAGTGATCTTGGCGGGCGCAGCCATTTAGTCGCGTACGATGTAGATGTCTACCGCGTGTATCCGCGGACAGAGAATCCGATCGTATGGATGAACATATTGCCGGCGTTCGGAGAAAAAAATGTGCGTATGTCGGTTCCGGGCGTCATGGGCAGGGCTCTGGCCGTATCATCTGAAATTAATACCAAAACACTGTCGGAATTTTTAAGCCAACAAGGCAATGTCGTGCTAATATCGCAGGGGACATTCGCTATGCCCGGCGGCTGGTCTTCAAGGTTTGACATAGGCCAATGCACCAAGGAGGAAAGACTGGAAACTGACCTTATAATAGGGGCGCGCGGAAAATACGCCGATTACGGTGGCAAACCTAAAGTCGATTCAAAGTTGGTGCTGCGCACCAGCGCGGGCGAAGTAGCAAACTTTTCGGTCCCTGTTGATCTTGGCGACAATGTGGTCATTATCGGAATTCCGACACATTCGTTTGTGGAAGGCGCCGAAACTACGATTTCGCCATTTGCCGAGCTTGTGGTATTCATTAGCCCGCGCGTTACATCTATAATTGAGAGCGAAGACGAAGGCAAGCCCCTGTCGGGGCAGCCTTTACGGGATTTTTTGGAGGAATAACGATGAGCGGGCTAGAATTCAAGGTTGCCGGACGGTACATGCGCTTGAAAAAGCGCGGATTCGGGGCCGTCATAGGCTGGGTGTCGCTGCTCGGAATAATGCTCGGCGTTGCGACGCTCGTGATAGTGATGTCGGTGATGGGGGGATTTCACAATGTATTGCTGTCCCGCATAATCGGAATGAACGGACACATAGTGATCTATCACCAGGACGGCGCAGTGAAGGACTTTGACTTTCTGATAGGAAAAATATTGGAAAACAAAAAGATAGCAGCGGCAATTGAATCGGCGGTGCCGATTGCGGAGGGCCAGGCTATGGCAAGCGCGTCTGGAAAAAATTCGGGCGCCATGGTGCGCGGAATCCGCATGCCGGACTTGGTGAAAAAGCTGGACAGGGGGGCAAAGATTTATGGGACGAAGCTTTCGACCGTATCTTCCGACTCGATAATAGTCGGTGCGACGCTGGCGCGGAATATGCGCCTTTCGCCGGATGATTCCGTGTCGCTGATGGCGGCAGGCGGCGGGACCGCGACGGCATTCGGGACCATGCCACGCATAGTATCTTACAAGGTTGCGGGCAGCTTTTTCATGGGAATGCACGAATATGACGCCGGATATATTTTCGCGCCGCTTGAAACTGTGCAGAGGTTCTTGAATATAGGAAACGCTGCCACGCACATAGATTTGTTCCTGAAAAGCCCGAATGATACCAGCCTGATAAAGAGTCTTTTATCGTCGAGCCTGCCGGACGGCTTCATAGTGCGGGACTGGATGGAATTGAACCGGGGATTTGTCGGGGCTTTGCAGGTCGAGACCAACGTCATGTTTATAATCCTTATGCTGATAGTGATAGTCGCGGCATTCAATATAGTATCCAGCCTGGTCATGTTGGTTCAAGACAAGTCGCGGGACATTGCTATTTTGCGCACATTCGGCGTTTCCAGAAAATCCGTGATGAGAATTTTTATAATATCTGGAACATCAATGGGCCTGATAGGAGCGGCTCTTGGCACCTTAATCGGAACTGTGTTTGCACATTACATAGAGCCGATTCGCCAGTTTATCCAAAAAGTCGTCGGACGGGATTTATTTCCGGCCGAAATGTACTATTTGTCCGAACTGCCGTCCGAAATAGATCCCGCAGCTGTGGTATCAATATCGCTGCTGGCGGTATTGCTGTCGTTTCTGGCGACGCTTTATCCGGCTTGGAAAGCGTCAAAGACGGACCCTGTGGAAGTTTTGCGATACGAATGAAAATGGTGAAAAAAATGACTAACATATTGAAATCGCTTTCCAAAATTCCGAATGGCCGCGTGGTCTTATCCGTGCGCGACATCGGAAAAACTTTCAATGAAGGGGGGCGCCCGCTGACAATACTAGCCGGGGGCGGATTCGACCTTTTATCCGGCGAAATCATTGCTCTGGTTGGACCGAGCGGATGCGGCAAGTCGACTCTTTTGCAATGCGCTGGGCTTTTGGACCGTCCGACGCGCGGCCAGATAATAATATCAGGCGCCGGCGCGCATAAATTGGGCGAGGCCGAACGTACCATGCTTCGGCGCAGCAAGATAGGATTCGTATACCAAAGGAACAATCTTTTGTCGGACTTTACCGCGCTTGAAAACGTGATGATGCCGATGATGGCGGCTGGGTTGAGTTCGGATGATGCCGATCTTCGGGCGCGCAGATTGCTGAAAAATGCGAATATATTGCATCGTGCGGACCACATGCCGGGCGAAATGTCCGGTGGCGAACAGCAGAGGGTTGCCGTAGTGCGGGCACTTGCAAACAATCCGGACATGATTCTTGCAGATGAACCGACCGGCTCGTTGGATCCGAACCATGCTAAGCTCGTTTTCGACCTTCTGTTTGATGTAGTTCGCAGGTCCGGAGCGGCTATGCTGTTCGTGACGCACGACATGGCGCTTGCTAACCGCGCGGACAGGATTATCACTATAACGAAAGGCCGCGTCATTCCGCTTTGAATAAAGCGATTTTGTTGCGCGACAAAATATGCAACATTTATTATTACGCTAGCAGCTTTGCACGAGTGCACTTGCCATGTGCGCCCGCGCTCAAGCAATATGAGCAATAGTATGCGCAATGTTCCAAACAAGTTGACTCCTCGCTATGCTCGCTCAAATACACCCAATTGGAGCCTTTAACTGGTCTGATCATTCTGCACCAACAATAGGGACCCCAGTATTGCTCTGTTACCGATGAAGTGGAACACATTGCTATCCCCTCGATCGAATCGCCATTGAACATTACGCTCCAATTTGTCCCCCAACCATAATTATTTCCGCTTGGCATATCTCCAGACGTATTTCGCAAACCAGCCAATCCTGACGTAACTTCCGTTTTCAGCACATAATTATTAAGCGCGGCCGGCTGCACGGCGCTGTCTGCCTTTGCTCCCTGCGCCGCAGTGGCATACGCCGTGCTGGCAGTATAAGCGGCGCTGCCAAGACCCTTCACCGCTATATTATCCGTAGCGGTGCCGCCAACCGTAAGCTTTACCGTCCCGTTGTTCGT
>JAITBM010000069.1 GCA_031283565.1 Rickettsiales bacterium | reverse complement strand
CCATTTCTAGAGTCCGGCAAGAGCAATGTTGAAAAACCCCGCAGCGCGGGGTTTTTGTAAGGTTTTACGGATTTACAATGTCGCCTTGATCTCTTCTATTTCATAGCATTCCACGCGGTCCCCGATTTCGAGGTCGTTGTATTTGTCGAAGCTCATGCCGAATTCCATGCCTTTCGTCGCTTCTTTGATGTCGTCCTTTTCGCGCTTCAAAACATTTATCCTGCCGTCGTAAACAACAACGTTGCTGCGCAGCAGCCGGACATTCGCATCCCGCCGGATCACGCCCTCCGTAGCGCGGCAGCCAGCCACCCGCACTCCTTTGCCGACAGTGAACAGCGCAATAACGTCCGCGTATCCTATGAAGCTCTCGCGGCGCTCCGGCGCCAGCTTGCCGGCCAGGATATCCTTTACCTCGTCTGTTATGCGGTATACTATCGAGTGGTATCTTATGTCCACGGACAGCTCTCGGGCAAGATCCCGCACCGCTCCGTCGGCGCGCACATTGAAGGCGATTATCACGCCCCTGTTCGCGGCCGCGAGGCGGACATCGCCCTCTGTTATCTGGCCGACTCCGGCCGAGGATATGACTGTCGCGGCCTTGTCCGATTTTATGGCGCCAAGCATGCCGCGTATTGCTTCGACCGAGCCCTGCGTGTCCGCGCGCAGGACTATCTGAAGCGTGGCTTTCAGCGCGTCGCTCTTGTGCGCGAACAGTTCGTCCAGGCTGGATTTTATCGCGATGCCAGATTTTTCGCGGGCTTTACGGGTGCGCCATTCGGCTACTTCCCGCGCGTCGGCCTCCGTCTCCATCCCGCGCAATTCGTCTCCGGCGAGCGGAACGGCGGACAAGCCGAGCACTACGGCGGGTTCTGACGGGCCTATCTCTTTGACCCGGATTCCGGCCGAATTTATAATTCCCCTCGCGCGGCCGAAAGCCTCGCCCACGACGAACGCGCCGCCTATTTCTAGCCGTCCCTGCTTCATCAGTATGGTTGCGACAGGACCGACTCCGTGTTCCATTCTGGCCTCTACCACGCCAGCTATCGCGGGCATGTCGGGATCGGCCGAAAGGCCCGTCATATCGGCTTGAAGAAGAATCGCGTTCACCAGCTTGTCAAGCCCGAGTTTCTGAGTGGCCGATATTTCCACCGACTGCACGTCGCCGCCCATGTCTTCGACTTGAACCTGATATTGCAGCAAGTCCGTCTTCACTTTTTGTGGATTGGCTTCGGGCAAATCGATCTTGTTTATGGCGACGATCATGGGAACGCCGGCCGCCTTGATGTGGTTTATGGCCTCGATAGTCTGAGGTTTGACCGAATCGTTCGCGGCCACGACAAGCACCACGATATCGGCCATCTGCGCGCCGCGCGCCCGCATGGCCGAAAATGTCTCGTGCCCGGGGGTATCCAGAAAGGTTATGGTCCTGTCGCCCGCCTCAACTTCATAGGCCGCTATGTGCTGGGTGATTCCCCCGGCCTCGCCGGATGCGACGTTCGTTTTCCGCAGCGCGTCCAGCAGCGAAGTTTTGCCATGATCCACATGCCCCACCACCGTTACGACCGGAGCGCGCGGCTTCATGTTGCTTGGATTCGGCAGGCGCCCCAATATGTCGGCGAAGGGGGTTTCCGCCACGCGTTTAACCGTGGCGCCGAATTCGGCCGCGACCAGCTCAGCAGTGTCGGCGTCTATCGGCTGGTTTTGATCGGCGATCATGCCCATGGACATCAGCTTTTTGATGACGTTTCCGACTTTTTCAGCCATCGCGGTGGCCAGGTCTCTTATGATTATGGAATCGCCGAGCGTTATGACGTGCCCGACTTTTTGAGCCGGCCTGAACATGGTGCGGGCCTTGTCGCGGAACCGCCGCATCGAAGCTTCGGACCGGCGGCGCTCTTCCCGCACGCCGATGTCTTCGCTGTCCATGACTATGTCGCGGACGGATATGCGGCCCTTTGAAAAGTCCTTTGCCTTCTTTTTCTTGCCGGGAGCGTCTTCGGCGGGCCTTTTTGCGGAGGGGGCGGGCATTCCGAATTTGCGCGCGAATGGCTCCGGCGGCGCATCTGCGGCAGTCTGCTTGGCGGTGAGTTTTTCCTTGACCGCGGCATAACTTTCCTGCTCGGCGGCTATTTCGCGGTTGCGCAGATCGATCGCCGCCGCGTCGTCGAGCTGCTTTTGCCGCCGCTCGTCCTCGCGCTCCTTGGCCTTGGCGAGTACCGCGCGGAGCTTTTCGTCCTGGGCGCTGGATCGGCTGGGGCTTTTGGGCGCATCGCGCAAAAGATTCTGTCCCGGCATGGATACCGTGCGTTTGCGCTCGACGAACACGGTGTCGCCCTTTTTGGAGACGACCGAATCCTTGTTCACCGATTTTTTTAGTGTTAATGTTGCCATGTTTCCGCCTTTCGTTGCGCTTGGTGTATCCTAGATCGCCGGTGCATCCCTTTCCTCGGCCTTTATGCCGTATGCTATTTCGCGGGCCTTCATGATGACGCGCCCGGCCAGGTGATCGCTCATGTTGTCGCCGCCCATTATGGCGACCAGCTCGTCAATGTCCAGATCGGCCAGGTCCTCGATCGAGCGCACCCCGCTTCGGCCAAGGGTCAGTATCGCGTCGCGCTTTATGAATCCGAAGTTCCGCAGGCTTTCGGTGATTTTTAGATCGGCGCACTGCTGCAGAAATTCCTCTTCTTTCTTTTGTATATAGGCTTTCGCGCGGCTTTGAAGCTCTGCCGCCAGCTCGGCGTCAAAGCCCTCTATCGCGGCCAGCTCCGGCAGATCGACGAAAGCGATTTCTTCTATCGTCCGGAATCCGTCGGCGATCAGTATCTTGGCCACCATGTCGTCTATGTCGAGGCCGGTCATGAATAGATCCGTTTTTTCCTTGGTCTCGTGGGCGCGGTGCTCCTGCTCCTGCTGCTCGTTCATGACGTCGATGTTCCAGCCCGTCAGTTGCGAGGCGAGCCTTACGTTCTGCCCGCGCCGCCCTATGGCGAGAGACTGCTGGTCCTCGTTCACGACGACTATCGCGGAATGGGTGTCCTCGTCGACGACAATGCGCGCGACCTTGGCGGGCGATATGGCGTTGACTATGTATGGCGCCGGATCCTCGGAATAGAGTATCACGTCGATTTTCTCGCCGTGGCATTCGTTTATTACCGGCTGTATGCGCGTCCCCTTGATTCCGACAGTCATTCCGACCGGATCGATGGACGGGTCGTCGGACGACACGGATATCTTGGCATGGCTGCCGGGCGCGCGGGCGACGCTGCGGATCCGGATCAGGCCTTCGTAAATTTCGGGAACCTCTTGGAAAAAAAGCCGCTCCATAAACATTGGGTGCGTCCGGGTCAGCAGGATCTGCGGCTGCGAATTGCTGCGCACCACGTCTAGTATTAGCGCGCGCACGCGGTCCCCGACTATAAGCTTTTCACCCGGAATCATCTCTGTCCCGCGCAGGAATCCCTCGGCCTTGCCATTTATGTCGACAAAGACGTTTCCGTATTCGTTGCGCTTGACGACCCCGTTCACGATGTCCCCGATATTGTCTTTGAATTCTTCGAACTGCCGTCCTTTTTCAGCCTCGCGGACCCGCGCGGTCATGATCTGCTTGGCGGTCTGGAAAGCCATGCGGCCGAATTCGGGTTCCGGCAGCCGATCTGAAACGACATCTCCGATCTGCGGGTTTTCGGCATATTTTTTCGCCTCGGCCACAGTCAGATGCGCAAACGGGGAATAATCTTCGCCGGAGGCGTCGGCCACGACGTCGAACAGGCGGCGTACCAGGATCGATCCGTTCTTGCGGTCTATTTTTACATTAATGTTCCATTCCTCGCCGTATTTCTGCTGGGCAAGACGCGCAAGCGCCTGCTCCAAAGATTCGAAGACAATTTCCTCGTCGATGATTTTCTCCTGAGCGATGGCCTGTATTCCTAGCAGCAAATCTTGTCTGGGCATTGATTCGATTTTTGACATTTTTTCTCCTTTTATGTTTCCCTATAAAGAAGCGGGCCATTTCAGGTCCGCCCTCAAAAAACTTTCAAGAACGCGGCTATTGTAATGTATTTCTTGGCGATTGTCAAGTTTTTCATTGCGCGCCGCGGCAGAGCAAAAGGGATTGCATCAGAAAAAAATTGTTTTTGACGCGCCGCGGGACTATAATCGGGAAAATGAAAATCATAGATAGGTATTTGTCGCGCCAGCTGGCCGGGTCTTTCGCGGGATTCGGACTGGTGCTCGCGGGCCTCGCATGGATGGTCCAGCTGCTGCTGCTGCTGAAATTGATAGTGCGCAACGGCCTGGACATAGGCGGCTTTCTGGGCATGTCCCTGTACACTTTTCCCATGCTGGTCGGCATAATAGCGCCGTTCGTCATGTTTATTTCGGTTGCCTTTGTCTACAACAGGGCCATATCTTCCAGCGAAATAACCGCATGCTATGGCGCGGGATTGCGCCCCATGGCTCTGGCGAGGCCGGCGATAAGGACCGGGTTCATAGTGATGGTCCTCCACCTTGCGTCGAACTTGTGGCTTGCCCCTAAGACGCAGGACTTGTTCTATGGCCGGCAGTGGGAGCTGCGCTACGGTCTTGGG
>JAITBM010000060.1 GCA_031283565.1 Rickettsiales bacterium | reverse complement strand
TTCCGTCTTTGTCAGAAAATTGAGCCTCTCCGCCGATACCCTTCGGAAGCATGCCGATCAATTTGCCGACATAATCGGCGTCAAAGGCAAAATTCTTGGCTTTTGCGGTGATCGTGATGGAATTTTGGTCCGCGGTTGCGGTGAATGGCAGATCTGTTTTTGCGTTGACCGCGCCGGCCACCGCACCTGCAACCTTTGCCGCGTCATCACCCTGGTTAATCGAAACCTTCGCCGTGATCGTTTCGGCAACGCTATCGGCAATCGTTATTTCCTGTGTGTCTGAAGCTGTGCCAAGCATTGTTATTCGCAGTGCAGGCATCTTGCTTTCTTTTATGAATCCGGATGCCGCCGCCGCGCCGCCCGCGAGAGTTCCCGCTATGCCGGCGCCGACAGAAATTCCCGCCGCGATTTTGATTTTCTGGATCTGGCCGGGGATGTCAGAGCATGCGCTTTTTGCTTCGCCGATCAATGCCGGATCCGCGATCGGCGCCGCCGAAGCAACCCCGGGACCTGGATCGCTTTGTTGAAGCTGATTTTTTATCGCGGCTATATCGCTTTCCGTCAAGTTGCGGTTTAATGCTTTCGTGTCGTAATTATATGTCAGGAAATACTTTGTTTTCGTTCGATCCATCAAAACCATTGTTCCGTCTTTCAGGGTAAAGAGCCCGTTGTTACCATTACTGCTATTGCCAACGCCGCCAAGATAATATCCATTATAAGTGATATCCAGATTCGATGCCATATTCACGGTTATTGCCGTCCCGCACATATAAATCCTAGGATTCGAATTTTGCATTGGATACGAAAACTTGCGTTCTATCTCGGCAGGGTCATCCACAATAAAAAATTCCGGAATGTCGGCGCCTTTCTGTAATCCACTGCCTGCCGTCCCCCTTAAGCGCCAGCCGGATTCTTCAAGCGAAAAAGGTATGCATTTGTTTCCGGGATAGGTTTGAGCCTCAAGCGTCGCAAAAACATCACTTGCGCTTTGGGTTCCTGAATAGGTTTGTTGCGCTGCAAAACCTAGCTGCGAAGCGAAGGCCAAAACAGCCGAAATAGATAAACTTTTTTTCATAAAATTCTCCTCTTTTTATGCCGTTGATTATAATTCATCCACCCCGTATAATCACGGGGATTTTTAATCTAAACAAGAGTTTGTGAATTTGTTTAAGTCCGAATTTTGTGTGGCTTTTCATGAAAAAAACGTGCCGCTACGATAAGTGGTATTGTAAACGTTTACAGGAATGACGGTTCTTCTGTTTTAGATGTTTAATGACGTTATTGCCTTTCTTTGTGATTTTATTTGTCCGGCAAAAAAGCGTCATCGATGTCAATGTTTGGAATTTCGCTGACACTTTCCGCTGCAATGAGATTTCTCGAATTACATCTTGCTGATTGCTGATTTTCAAGAAAAAGCCGGATGTTTTGCGCGCTTAGCTGTCTAAAAATGTCAGCAAAAATCCAAACATTCACAACCCCGCATGCGGGCTGTCGCTGTTTTCTGTTATTGCGCGCGGGCGCGGGCAGGCCTGCGATGACACAAGGATCACGCTATTTCTTTATGCATGCTTTGTATTCGTCCGGGGTGAATTTCGTCCAGCACTGGCGGTCAAGCGGCGCGCCGATCGATCCGATTTTCATCAGATCATCCGTGGAATATGAAACTGCGGATTTGCAGGTCCCGCTGGATGGATCAAAATACTGCCCAACGGGGCAATTTACGCATTTGCCGTAATCAGCATTGTTGAAATTTTTTTGTATCCCTTGCAAAAAACCGTTCGGGCAATCAGTATTGCAATCTGGCAGGCCTGTTGAAGCATCCTTGCAGATGAACTTTGCGCAACCGCCGCCCACCACATACTGATGCTTGTCCGCATTGAAAGTCGCCGAAACGCTCCACCCGGAGCATAAATTCGCCGGCGGGCACGCCGCCATGGCTTCGCAATTCGCGCCCCTTTGGTATCCCTGCGCGCACAGCGTTTTTCTGTTTCCAAGCCAATATGCCGAAGGATAGGCGTTGCCGTGAAAGCTGCGCTGCGGAGTGCATATATTTATCGGCTGCGCGACAACCCCGTGCCCGTTTGGCAGATAACTTACCACCGCCAGATCCAGATCGCATTCGTATGAACGGGCGCATCCGTCGGGCTTGCGGAAATACTGGCTGTGGAAATGATCCAGGTTCCATTCAACATTTATCGCTCCGGCGCTGTTCGTGATCAGCTCAAGCGCTGTGAATGTTTCTTGAGCGTACACTTTGTTGTCGCAGGTGGCGACTGAGGACGCCGGGCATTCGGGACCCGCGTATCCGGGCTCGCAAAGCCAGAAACATTGCGAACCTTTCGGCAAATAGTATGTCGTGTAATTATTGCTGTGCCCGCTGTCGATCACTTCGGCCTGCACCTGATATGTGCAGAACTCTCCGCCGTGCAGCACAATTCGTCTGGCCACCAGCGCGATTCCCGCTTCGTTCTGCCCCCATGTCGGGCGCACCTGATTTATCCAAAATCCGGGCACGTCCGCGCCTTTCCAGCTTCCTACTGCCTGCGACACCCCCCAGGCCGAGCGCAAACTGTTATCGCCGACAATCGGCCATGCCCCCGCCAGGCGAATCCATATAAAAAACAGTAAAAAAGCGCATGTCGATTTTTTCATGTCTCAACTCATGGTTTGATATAGCAGGTGGAATTGCTGCTATTCCACATGCCGCCCGCCAGCGTCTCGCACTGATACCTGTAAAAATCGCCGTCAACCTTGCATTTTGGCGAAGAGCCCGAAGTTTCTATCACATCGCCGGAGCCGGATAAGCCGGCCTGTTCCAGCTTGGCGCGGCAGATATTCGCAAGCCCGCGCTTGGCGCATACGCCCCAGCCGGTTTTCATGCCAGATGGCACGTTTTGCGCCGGCGAAATTTTCTGCGTGCTGCCGTCTTTGAACAGAGTGTATTCCACGCCTTTGATTTTGGTCAGGTCGCCGCCAAAGACTTGCTGCACATAATCCGCGACCACTTCGATCGTGCCGCTGTCGGAATTCACGCCGGTTGTGTCGAACATGGCCTCTACATTTGATTGCCGGATTATGTCTTCGCATACGGCGCCGAGCTGCCCCTGCAGCAGCTGTGTTACATTCGAGAACACTTTTTCAATCGCCGCGTCCGCGCCGTCGGGTCCAGTGCCGGTGCTGGCAGTGCAAACGCAGCTTGTGGCGTTGGTCGCGCCTGTGCTGCTGGGGTCGCCGGTCGTGCATGTGCATGTGCCATTAGAGCAGGTTC
>JAITBM010000014.1 GCA_031283565.1 Rickettsiales bacterium | reverse complement strand
TACCTCAAAGCCGTCCTTGCCAAAGCGTTCGGTCATTATCTTTTTCAAGATCGACTCGGCTGCGTCCCATGTGCCGATATCGCCTATAAAGCTATCCGGACGGGTTGAAAGGCTGATCCGCGCTTTTATGCCGAACAGGTCGTAATAGTCTTTCACTATATCCAGTATGCGTCCGTACTCGGCCTCTATCATGTCTTCGGATATGAATATGTGCGCGTCGTCCTGATTGAATTCATAGGTGCGAAACAGGCCGTTCAGCGCGCCGGAGCTCTCATGCCGGTACAGCATGTCCGAATCGGACAGGCGCAGGGGCAGATCGTTGTAGCTGCGCGATTCGCGCTGATACGCGACTATCGCATTCGGGCAAGACATGGGCGAAAGGGCGAACGCATTATTCTCGCCTTCTTCCATTATAAACATGTCGTCCCGGTAGTGATCCCAATGTCCGGATGTTTCGTAAAGCTCTTTCCTGTTCATAAGCGGCTTTCGGAATTCCTGATATCCGCGCTCTTCATGATCTATGGACCAGAAGCGAAGAAGCTCCTTGTACACTATCAGCCCGTTAGGCAGAAGATACGGAGCCCCAGGACTGCGGGGATCGAAAAAGAACAGATCCAGCGCGGGGCCGATCTTTTTATGGTCCCTCTTTTCGGCCTCTTCAACATTACGCAGATGGGCTGCCAGCTCGTCCGCTGTCGCAAAGGCGTCACAATATATCCTTTGCAGCATTTTGTTTTTTGAATCGCCTTTCCAGTACGCCCCCGCGACCGTTCGAAGCTTGAAGCCGTCCTTGGGCAGGTCTTGAGAGCTTGCAACGTGCGGCCCTTTGCACAAGTCCGTGAATCCGCGAAAATCATAGACCGAAAGCGGCTCGCCCGAATCGCCATAGCCTTCGAGCCATTCCGTCTTGTAAGGCTGGCCGCGGAATATTCCCCGGGCCTCGGACGGCGAGACTTCGCGGCGCACGAACTTGCCGTCTGACTTTATAAGTCCGCGCATTTCTCTTTCAACCGCCGCAAAGTCTTCTTCCGAAAACCTATGCTCCGTGTCGAAGTCGTAATAAAAGCCGTTTTCTATCGCCGGACCGCCCGCGAATTTCGCTTCGGGCCACAATTTTTTCACCGCGGCCGCCATGACATGCGCCAGGCTATGGCGGATCATTTCAATTGGGTATGACATAATTTGTCCTTAGTTTGTTATTTGATTATTATAGATTGATTAAAAGATATTGGCAATAAAATTCACACCCCGCGAGGGGTCGTGGCCTTTGTCAAAAACACCGCCATTTTGCTCATGTTTTCATAATACAATATCTTTCAGAAGGAAGTCAAGCAGCAGCAGGCCCGAATCGGTCATTCTCAGCGATCCGCCATCCCATTCAAACCACTGCGGATTCGCAGCCGCGAACGGCCAGTTTATGCCGGCGGCGCACGCCGGAACGCCCCGCGCGGTGCGCAGGCCTGTCATTGCAATTTCGCGCGCGCGGTCGCGCGCCGACAAGGGCCCCGCCTCCACGCGGCCGTTCGTTATTTTCGTTTCAAGCCAGCTTCCGCTCCGCATGATTCTGCCAGACGCCGATTCGCCGACGCCGATATATTCCTCGCCCCGCCACACCGCCGCATTGTGAAGACACGGATCGCCGTAATTCGAAACTTCATAGCGCGGCAGCTCCAATGTCCGCCCTATCGCATCATACATTTCCGCGCCATTTTGATCATCCGGCGGGATTAGATTCGCAAACTTCGTCCCAGGTTCTATCGACAGTTCGTACAGAGACGCATGCGGCAGGCCAAGCGCGTTTATTTTTTCGCACATCTTCTCCGCATCTGCCGCCGTCTGACCCGGCAGGCCGTATATGAAATCCATGCTGGTCCGCAAGTTCAGCCCCCGCGCCGCATCCAGCAATGCCAGACTGTCGGCCACCGTATGGATCCGTCCCAAAAAACGCAGCTCATCATCGTCAAAACTCTGCATTCCGATTGAAAGGCGGTTAATGCCGAAATCTTTCCAATCCTTTAATTCCAAGGACCCGAGCGTTTTCGGATTTGCTTCAAGCGTAAATTCCGCGTTCCGCGCCAAGTGTAATTTCCCTATGATTTTTCCGGCCTGGGCGGGCGGCAGAAGCGACGGGGTGCCGCCTCCGAAAAACACGGTGTCAATTTCAAAATCGGACGCTTTGAAACAATCGAGTTGCCTTAAAATACCGGCCGTATACGCGTCCCAATCCGGCACGGGGCATTCGACCGAATGAAACGCGCAATAGTTGCATTTTTTCACGCAGAAAGGAACGTGTATGTAAAGGTGCATTATTTTTATTCGTCCGCTCCATACTGCCGCGGCGCCTTCCAGGGACCATGATTGCACTGGCGGGCCAGCAATGATGCCTTTATGTTTTTCGGCAAGCCGCTTTTCACCACAGGCGGCATCGGGTTTCCGGCGGAGCGTACATCTTGCTTCCCTTGTCCACATTGAACGCCTCGTACCAGCCCCCCACATGCGGAAGTATTCCGTCCACGCGCCACCTCGAAATCGAATGCTCGTCCGTTTTCGTGCGCTTTATTATTTCCTCGGGCCTTATATTTCCAGCCTCGCAGCCCGCATACGCTATAAAGAATCTTTGCGCGGGCGAAAAGTCACCAGACTCCGCTACATTTGTCCCGTATTTTTCAAATGCGTCAAAGGAAATTGTCAGCCCGCCGTAATCGGCCAGATTCTCGCCCAATGTGAATTCGCCGTTCGCTTTCAATCCCGGGGCTACTTCTATATTGTCGAAAAATTTCCGCATGGCCATGGCTCTTTCTTCGAACGCCTTTGCGTCCGCCTCGGTCCACCAGTTGACCATGTTCCCGTCCTTGTCGAAATGCCGCCCTGAATCGTCAAAGCCGTGCGTCATCTCGTGCCCTATCACGCTGCCTATCGCGCCATAGTTGAATCCGTCGTCCGCCTGCATGTCAAAAAACGGGGGTTGCAGGATTCCGGCGGGAAAGCATATTTCGTTCTGGCTGGGATCATAGTACGCGTTCACCGTCTGCGCGTTCATGTACCACAGCGTCCCGTCCACGTCGCGGCCGCGCAATTTTTCCAGCATGAAGCCGTCTTCGAAAATTTCCGACCGGCGCAGGTCAGCGTAAAGCGAATCGCCCTTTATTTCCAGTCCGTCATAATCGCGCCATTTGTCCGGGTATCCCACTTTCACCCTAAAAGCCGCAAGCTTGTCCAGCGCCTTGGCCTTCGTGCCGTCCGACATCCAGTCCAGGGTCCGGATCCTGCCGGCATAGGCGCGTCTCAGATTCTCCACCAATTCCAGCATGCGCTTCTTTGCGCTTTCCGGAAAATGCCTATCAACATACATACGCCCCACAGCTTCGCCCAGAACCCCTTCGGTCATCATCACGGCATCTTTCCACTTTGGACGCCTCTCCTCTTTTCCAGAAAGCGCGCGGCCGTAAAAATCAAAATGCAAATCATACTGCGCATCTCCGAGCGACGTCATCGCCCCGTTCGCCACATTCCACTTCAAATAGGCTTTCAAAACGCTTAAATCCTTTGATTTCAAGGAATCGATCGATTTCAGCAACGGCTCTGGCTGGCCGACATCGATTGATTCCGGAATTATTCCGCGGGTTTTGAAATATGCGTCCCAATCGAACGGCGAGAACTTTTTCTTAAAGTCCGCAAGGCTCATCTTGTGGTAATTGGCCAGCGGATCGCGCAGCTTTTCCTTCGGATAAAAGCCCCCGGCCATTTCTATTTCCAGATCGTACACGAGCGCCGCCGGAGCGTCTTTTATGCCGAACATCTCAAATACATCCGACATGTACTTTTTGTATTTTTTCCTTATCTCTCGCGACTTTTCGTCCTTATCCAGAAGATAATCCCGCGCAAGGCCCAAGCCCCCCTGCCCCATTCCGAATATGTAATGCTTGCTGTCCATGGCGTCAATCGTCACGCCATCCCCCCAAAATGGCGAGCCGGTTCTCTGTGCCCCGCCAAGGTGCGCCGCCATGCCGGCGGCTGACTCTATTTTGTCTATTTCCGCAAATTCTTCCATAACTGGAGAAATTCCGTCCGCGTTTCTTTTGTCATAATTCATAGCGCCGTTATACACGCCCGCTATCTTTTGCCCAAGCGAGCCGGGCGCTTGCTTTTTCTCCGCTATATCAGAAACCAATACGCGCACCTGTTCCAGCACCGTCTCGCTCAATTTGTCAAACGCCGTGAACTTGGCGTATTCGCCCGTCATCGGATTTTTCCGCCGCCATCCAGCCGTAGCAAAATCATAAAAGCCATCCCCCGGCAGAATAGATTCATCCAAATTGCCCCTGTTTATTCCGTCTGTCATTTTTCGCCCTTTGTTTAATATGCAAACTATCGCCCCCGCCGCCGCGACTAAGCACGCCGCATTCAAAATCCATTTCCTAGCGCCCATAATCCAAGATGCTC
>JAITBM010000068.1 GCA_031283565.1 Rickettsiales bacterium | reverse complement strand
TGATAATGGTGCTGGTGATATTGTTGCAAAAATCCGAAGGCGGCGGCATGAGCGGCTCGCAGGCGGCCTCAATGTTCGGCGGAGCATTGACAGGGGCGTCGGCGGGCAATTTCTTCACCAAGCTAACGGCTTGGCTTGCGACGATATTTTTCGTGATATGCGCGTGCCTTGCTCTTACGGTGTCGAGACGCGGCTCTAAGCTGGAGCATTCGGACGTGCGCGATGAATTGGTAAAGGCCGAACAAGAATCAAAGCCGAAAACATCCGAGCAAAAGCCGTCCGATAAACTGCCTGATTCCCAAGTGAAGCCCGCTTCAATCGTCCAGCCTGCCGACACGGATAAGCCCGCCGTCCCCGAAAACTAGCTATTGTGCGGCTTGACCGCACGATCTAGGTAAATCGATGTGCAATCTTATTTTATACTACAGAATTGCAGGCCGTCGAGTAATGGATTCCCGATTTCGCAGGAATGGCGGCGGAATGGAGCGGAGAATCGCCTAATCGCGCTTTATATGCTCCCGCCCAGCCAAGTTACGGAATTACCGGCAGAAACTTTTTTCATATCGATTGCAAGGGGTCCTATGGATAGCACGCCGCCGTCATAAGTCATGATATTGTAGTCCCATGGCATCTTCGTGCGGTTGGAAGAATAATACGCATAATAAAGCGTATAGCTACGCTAGGAGACTGTCTCAGAATAACAATGTCATTATCGTAAAGGTGCAGTCAGTCGGCATCACAAGTCTTATTGGCAAGTCCGGTTCCCGGAGCCGCCTGCACAATAGCGCCGCTGGCGAAATCTCAGGCTGCTATGCGAATAAAGGCGCCTGGCGTAAGTTCTTTGGGAGTAATGCAGACTATTTGGTAGGGTACTCGCACGGCAATTTCTCCAACTTCGCCAGATCCGATTTTTTTAATTGTCATTGATCCTCCGTTGTCTGGCATCCAGTTGGCCATGGAGCCCGCATAAATTCCTTGGTATGCCCCGAAATCATAAACATTGGTCGTGGCAGAAGTGTCTAGTCCAGCAACGGCCGCATCGATATAACGCTTTGTCGCGGCATGAAGATCTTCTGTCGGCGCTTCGGACAAGACAAGCATGCCGGTCATGATCCCGCCGGATTTTTGCATATAATTGTCAAGTGCCGAAGGTTGAGCCGCACTGTCTGCCTTGGCCCCCTGTTCGGCGGTAGAGAATCCGCCAGGGCGGTTTTGGAAGGCTTCGGAATTGGTTTTGAATGAGTCAAAGCTTGCTGTAAAAGCCCCAAAAATCGTATTTTTTACCCGCGTCGCAAGCCCGCTGTCGACATAGGCCCTTGTTGCAATAACCGGTACCGTCTCAGCCATTGCAGGAAAAATTACTGGAAGTGACAAAAAATTATAAATCTGCGACATTCTCCTTTGTAGATATTATGTCAGAACATAATGCGCGGGACAATCCCAAATCCATTTTGATTATAAGTTTAGCGTATTTTATTTGTCAAGAACCAAAGGCGCAACCCGTCTTTCTTTTTGTTTGCATACATTTTATGGTATAATTCCTTCAAGTAAGATAAAATATTCCCTTCCATAATTCGCATTGGTGATTTCCTTATTTTTTGCCGCCTCAATTTTCTTGACATGTGTTGATCTTGTCTCTTTTTTATGTAAAATGATCGATTTCATAAATATTTCAAGATTTTTGCCGAATTTTTTAAATTTTGAAAATCTTCGGTTTGATTGTTTTTTTGACCCCTAATGGACAAAATTATTTCCTTGCGCGGATTTCCTGGATTTTGTAAGGTTATTTGGAAAAAAGGATTTTTTTATGGCAGATTTGTTTGATTCGATCCCGACCGGAGATAAACCGGCGACAGTGCCGACTTCGCCGATAGAGCACGAGATGCAGACCTCGTTCCTGGACTATGCCATGTCGGTCATAACAGATCGGGCTCTGCCGGACGTGAGGGATGGTTGCAAGCCGGTGCATAGGCGGATTTTGTATGTCATGAGCGAGGTGGCGCCTGCGGCCAAGCCGACGGTAAAATCGGCGCGCATAGTCGGGGATGTCATGGGAAAATATCATCCGCATGGCGACAGCTCGATTTACGAGGCCATGGTTCGCATGGCCCAGGACTTTTCTATGGGCGAGCGGCTGGTTTTCGGACAAGGGAATTTCGGATCGCGGGACGGGGATGGCGCGGCGGCCATGCGTTATACAGAGGCGCGCCTGACCAAGCTGGCGAACCTGCTTATGGACGACTTGGACAAGGATACCATCGACTGGATGCCGAACTTTGACGGCAGCCTGCATGAGCCGCGCGTGTTGCCGGCCAAATTTCCCAACTTGTTGGTGAACGGCGGCTCGGGCATAGCGGTGGGCATGGCGACTAACATTCCGACTTATAATTTGCGCGAAGTCATGACGGGGGTGATAGGGCTTTTGGAAAATCCCGGCATGACGGACGACGAACTGTTCGGGATAATTCCTGGTCCTGATTTTCCAACCGGGGGGATAATTATGGGGCGCGCCGGGGCGTACCGTGGGCATACGACGGGGCGCGGCAGCGTGATGGTTCGCGCGAAAACCCACTTCGAGGACTTTCGGGACCGCGTGGCGATCATAGTGGACGAGATTCCATTTGCCGTGAACAAGGCGCAGCTGATAGTGAAAATCGCCGAACTTTCGAAAGAGAAGCGCATAGAGGGAATATCAGAGTTGCGGGACGAATCATCGCGCGAGGGCGTGCGCGTGGTCATAGAGTTGAAGCGCGATGCAATTTGCGATTTGGTGCTGAACCAGCTGTTCCAGTACACGGATATGCAGTCATCGTTTCCGATAAACATGATGGCGCTGGAAAACGGGCGGCCGATGCAGTTCTCGGTGAAGCGGGTTTTGGAATCGTTCGTGAAATTTCGCCGCGAGGTGGTGAGGCGCCGCACGATTTTCGAACTGAACAAGGCGCGGAGCAAGGCGCACGCGCTGCTTGGACTGACTGTTGCTGTCGGCAATCTGGACGAGATAATAGAGCTGATAAAAAGTTCGGAAAGTCCGGAAGAGGCAAAGGCCCGGCTTGCCGGGCGCGGCTGGAATGCGCGGGATATCGAAGGCTACATCAGGCTGATAGAGGATCCGAACTGCCGCTATGACGAGCAGGACGGGATGTTTCACATGTCGCAGGAGCAGGCCAAGGCGATATTGGAGCTGCAGCTGAACAAGCTTACTGGCCTGGAGAGGGAGAAGATTCACGGCGACTTGGGTGAGCTCGGGACCGAGATAAAGCGGCTGCTTGAAATTTTGGGCAGCGCGGAAAAAATCACGGAAATCATACGCGGCGAATCGCTCGCGATAATTGAAAATTTCGGCAAGGACCGCGCGACTCCGATAACGGATTCGGAAATCGACTTGGACATGGAGGACCTTATAGCCCGCGAGGACATGGTGATAACCATTACAAACACCGGATATGTTAAGCGCGTTTCGCTTGACACATATCGGGCGCAAAAGCGCGGAGGCAAGGGGCGCAACGCCATGTCCACAAAAGACGAGGATTTTGTCGCCGACGTGTTTGTCGCGAATACCCACACGCCGCTGATGTTTTTCTCGTCGAGCGGAATGTGTTATCGCCTGAAAACGTACAAGCTGCCGGAGGGGGGGGCGGCGGGAAAGGGCCGGCCGCTGGTGAACCTGCTGCCCCTGTCGGCGGGCGAGATTATAACGACTGTTCTGCCGGAAGAGGAGGGGGCCGAATATCTTATGTTCGCCACTAAAAATGGAAACCTCAGGCGCAATAAAATAAGCGATTTCGAATCTATACGCGCAAACGGAAAAATAGCGATGAAGCTTGACGAGGGCGACCGGCTGATAGCGGTCCGCACCGTGGGCGATGATGACGACGTTCTGCTGTCCACATATCGGGGCAAGGCGATAAGATTCGCGGTTCCAGAGATCCGCGTGTTTGCGGGACGGGCTTCGGACGGCGTAAGAGCGATAAGGCTTGCCGGCGACGACCGGGTGATAGATATGGCGGTGCTGGCCCATGTAGCTGAGGATTCGGCAGATCGGATCGCGTACATAAAACAGTCGCGGGCCGAGCGCCGCGCCGATACCGGCGTCGAAGAAGAGGCGGGCGACGAGGCCGAAGATTCGGCGGTCGTGGTGCTGCCGCCAGAAAAATACGCCGAAATGAAAGCGGCGGAGCAATTTATTCTGACTATTTCAGAAAATGGGTTCGGCAAGCGGACTTCGTCATACGAATACCGCACCACGCACAGGGGTGGCAGCGGATTCGTCGGAATAAAGCTTGGCGGAAAAAATACCGCTGTCGCGGCTTCCATGCCGATGAAAGAAGACATGGATGTCATGATAGTTACCGACGGCGGCAAGATAATCCGAATCCCCGTTCCCGGAATCCGCGTAGCCGGAAGGGCCACGGCCGGGGTTACCTTGTTCCGCACTGCGGACGGCGAGAAAGTCATAAGCGCAACCATGATCGAGCGCGAGGACGGGCCGGACGACGGGGAAAAGTGATCGCCGCCACTTCCCCATGCATGCTCCTTGTCATAAAAAGCGTCGTTGTGCGGTCAAGTGGCGCGATGGCGCTTTTGCACTTCGCTGGCCACGGGAATGCGGATGGGGCGCGGTGAAATTTTTTATTGGCGGCCGCATGGCGAATAGGGATCGCGCGCAATGACAAGCGCAAAGGGAATGTGCGATGATAAAATGAAGCGAGCTGCGCACTGTTAGTTTAATTGCGTTTGAA